>DATJFP010000084.1 GCA_035495615.1 Verrucomicrobiia bacterium
CGCAGCTGGTTGGCGATGCCGTAGGTGACGGGGACCACGCGGTCGTTCACGAGGAACACGAGGATCCCGATCAAGAACCCGACGAAAAGGACAGGCCGGATGATCGTCGACATTTTCAGGCCCGCGGCCTTCATGGCAATCGTTTCGTTGTTCAGCCCGAAATTAACCAGCAGGAAGAGCGTGCCCATCCACGTGGCCCAGGCAATGGTCTGGCTGAAGGCGTAAGGCGCCATCGTGCAGTAATATTTGACGATGGTCAGGATGGGGGTTTTGTTCGTGAGCAAATCGTCGAGATTGTCGAAAAGGTCCGCGATCAGGACGAGAAAGACGAGCGTCAGCGCCGTGGCGATGATGGGCATCAGGAGTTCGCGGATCAGATAACGGTCGAGGACTTTCACGCGCGCACCCTTTCCGCCGTCGCGGGCTCGGGCGAACGCGCGAGCACGGCAAGCTCCACGCGGGCAGCGCCGTTTTCTTTCAGCACGCGTGCCGCTTCTTCGGCCGTCGCGCCCGTCGTCAGGACGTCGTCGACCAGGAGAACAGACTTTCCTTGAAGGGCTTTCGTCCGCGTCCGGAAGGCGCCATAAAGATTCGCAAGCCTTTCCTCGCGGGTGAGCAGGCTTTGCGGGGGGACGCCGCTTTTTTTGACGAGCACGTCTTCAAAAACCGGTACGTTCAAGGCCGCGCCCAAAATCCGGGCCAGCCGCGCGGAAGGATTAAAATGCCGCTCGAGCAGGCGCTTCCGGCTGAGAGGCACGGGCACCACGAGGTCATAATGGCCTTCGGCTTTCAGCACGAGCGCCAAATCGCGGAGCTCTTCGGTAAAAACATCTAGCAGCCAGGGCTTGCGGTTGAACTTCACGGCCATGACCAGCTCACGCACCGGGGACTCATAAGGGAAAAGGGCCCAGGCCTGATCCACGCTTTCGCCCGCGGAAACGTCCAGGGACTCGCCGTAAGGGAGCCGCGTCGCCAGAACCTGCTCGAGGCACGCCGCGCAGAGGCCGCGTTCCTCGATTTCCAAAAGGATAGAGCAGATGCCGCAGGAGGCAGGATAGAAAAAGCGCAGGAATGCTTCAAGGTAAGGCGTCATAGTCGGTCTATTGTAGCGATTTGCCCGGGCAGGGCAACTCGAAACTTTTACCAAGCGCTCCTTGACCTGTGAAAAGAAACCGGTATAATAGCCCAAATCCTCGACAGTCAAAAACTTACAACTAGAAAGGCGTTGATCAAGCGTGTTGCGAGTTCAAATTACTGATAACGAGCCTCTGGAAAAGGCGCTCAAAAAGTTAAAGAAAAAAATCGAGCGCGAAGGCATTTTGAAGGTCTTAAAGGCCCGCAAGCATTACGAAAAGCCCAGCGAGAAAAGACGCCGCAAGCAGCGGACTTCAAAGAAGCGCAAGTTCTAGAAGCCGCCCAACTTCAAGGCAGGATCCGCTCATGCTGATCCGTCAACCTCACGTCGCCGGCACCTTTTATCCGTCCGATCCTGGCGAGCTGCGCCAGTTTTGCGATACTCACCTGAAGACCCCGCTTCCTTCCGTTGCCGCCAAGGCCGTCGTGCTTCCTCACGCAGGCTATATTTACTCCGGAAAAACCGCGGCCAAAGTCCTGAGCCACGTCTCTATTCCCAATCGTGTTTTTTTGATCGGCCCGAACCATTTCGGGCAAGGTGCGCTTTTCGCGCTGGCTTCGCAGGGAGCCTGGCACACGCCTTTGGGCGAAGTGCCCATCGATGAGCCCATGGCTCAGGGGCTTTTGAAAGCCTGCGACGACCTCCAGCCCGACGCCGAGGCGCATCTTTTCGAGCATTCGCTCGAAGTCGAGATCCCTTTTCTCCAGGTGCGAAATCCTTCGCTTAAAATTCTGCCGCTTATCGTCGGCTCGCTCGATCTTCTTGCCGCCAAACAGGCGGCGCTGGCGTGCGGACGTTTTTTGTCCACCCTCGCGGAGCCGCCGCTGGTCGTGGTTTCGACGGACATGAGCCATTACGAATCCGACGTCAGGACGCGGCAAAAAGACAAGTTCGCACTCGAAGCTATCCGCAATCTGGATGAAGACGCGCTGGCGAAAGCGGTCAAAGACTACCGCATCACCATGTGCGGCTTTGTTCCGGTCTACATGCTGCTCGTCATGAAAACGTTTCTTGGTATCACCAAGGCGACGCTCGTCGATTACTGCACGAGCGCCGACGCCACAGGGGACTACGACCGGGTGGTTGGCTATGCTGGTTTTATCCTCGAGTAGCCGGCAGCAATTGCTGGACCTCGCCTTCGATTCCCTCCGCAGCTATTTTCGGGGCGAAAGGCCTGAACCTCCCGCGCTCGCCGGCCCCGAGCTCGTCCAGCAAACCGGATGCTTCGTCACGCTGCACAAAGACGGACAACTTCGCGGCTGCATCGGCACGTTCGAGCGCCAAGGCCCTCTTTACGAAAAAGTGCAGCGCATGGCGCGCGCCGCGGCTTTTCAGGACCCGCGCTTTCCGCCGCTGGCCAAGACCGAGCTCGCCTCCCTCTCTCTGGACATTTCCATTCTCAGCGAAATGACCAAGGCCGGCAGCATGGACGAGATCGAGCTGGGCCGGCACGGCATTTACATTTCGCTCGGGCCGAAAAACGGGACGCTTTTGCCGGAAGTCGCGGTCGAGCATAAGATGACGCGGGAACAGTTCGTCATGTGCTGCGCCCGGGAAAAAGCCGGGCTTACCCCCATGGAATGCGCGCAGGCGGAGATTTACCTCTATGAAGTCCAGAAATTCTCGGGAAAGGCGTCTCCCGGCGCCTGAATCTGTGTCTAAAACCCGATCCGGGCTTAGCTTGCGGCACCTTGGCCGCTGTGCTATGATGACGGCTTCCTATTAAGGAAGACCAGGAGACTTAGTGGCAGCAAAATACCAGTCTTTTCCGGGCATGGACGATATTCTGCCGGGGGAAGTCGAAAAATGGCAGTGGGTGGAAGAAAAGGCCCGGACTTTTTTTGAGGCGCGCGGTTACCGCGAAATCCGCACTCCCATTCTCGAACCCACCGAACTTTTTACGCGCTCCATCGGCGAATCCACGGACATCGTCCATAAAGAAATGTATACGTTCCAAGACCGGGGCGAGCGCAGCAACACGATGCGGCCCGAAATGACGGCTTCCGTGGCCCGTTCCGTAGTCCAGCACGGTCTTTTGAAAACGGCCAAGTCCGTCCGTCTTTATTACATGGGCCCCATGTTCCGGGCCGAGCGCCCTCAAGCGGGCCGCAAGCGGCAGTTCCATCAGATCGGCGCGGAGATCGTCAACGAAGGCAACATCGAAGCCGACGCCGAATTGATCGTCAGCCTTTTTCAATTCCTGCGCTACGTGGGCGCGACGGACGTGCGCCTGAAGCTGAACGACCTGACGGCCATGAACGGCGAGCAGGGCGAGGCGCTGCGTAAAAGCCTGGCGGATTATTTTCGGGAACAGTCCGGGAAGCTTTGCAAGGACTGCCTGTACCGGCTCGAAAAGAACGTGCTGCGCGTGCTGGACTGCAAAAACGCGGCCTGCCAGCCCGTCATCAATGCGGCGCCATGGGACAAGCTCGCGCCTTTTTCGCCGGAGTTTTTGGCATTTCAGAAACAGCTGGAAGAACGCTACAAAATTCCGGCCGCGATCGACCGGCGCCTGGTACGAGGGCTCGACTACTATACCGGTATCGTTTTCGAAGTGACGGCCGGAGGGCTCGGCTCGCAGAACGCGGTGGCCGGCGGCGGACGCTACGACGGCCTGTACGAAGAAATCGGCGGCGCGAAGACGCCGTGCACGGGCTTCAGCATCGGTTTCGAGCGGCTGATCATGACCCTGGAACAGTCATCGCCTTCTTTGAGCGAGAAAATCCGCGAGGATTTTATTTATTTCGCGCCTTTCGCGGACGCGGCTTCGAACGACGCGTGGGCCATCAATGAGCAGGTCGTGAGCGCCGTGATCGAATGCCGCAGGCACGGCTTTCGCGCCGAGCGCGGCCCGGTGCTGAAAAAACTTCCGGACCATTTGAAAAAGGCCAACCAGATCGGAGCGCGCTACGTCGTGATCCTCGGCTCGAAGGAGCTGCAGGACCGCGAATGGGGCGTGAAAGACATGCGTCAGGGCGATCAAAAGCCCGTGAAGTGGGAACGTCTTCTTAACCATTTTTTAGAGCAAAAAGGAATCAAAAGCGTATGATGCGGACTTCGAATTGCGGGCAACTGAACCTCCGTTCCCTGGACAGGGAAGCGACTCTCGTGGGCTGGGTCGAAACGCGGCGCGACCACGGCAACCTGATCTTCATCGACCTGCGCGACCGCTGGGGCATCACCCAGATCGTGTTCAATCCGGAAAGAAATGCCGAGCTCCACAAAAAAGCCGAAGGCCTCCGCAACGAATACGTCATCCAGGTCAAAGGCAAGGTCGCCAAGCGCCCGGCCGGCACGGAAAACAAGAAGATCCCAACCGGCGAAATCGAAGTGGCCGTGGAACACCTGGAAATCCTGAACTCTTGTCCCACGCCGCCGTTCGAGCGCGACGAACCGACCGTGAACGAAGAGCTGCGTCTCAAATGGCGCTTTCTCGACCTGCGGCGCAAGGAAATGGTCGAGGCGCTTTCGTTCCGCTACCGCGTCAGCAAGATCGCGCGCGATTATCTGGACAAGCAGGAATTTCTTGAAATCGAGACGCCGTACCTGACGCGCAGCACGCCCGAAGGCGCGCGCGACTTTCTGGTGCCGTCGCGTCTGCACCAGGGCACGTTCTACGCGCTGCCTCAGTCGCCGCAGCTTTTCAAGCAGCTCATGATGGTGGCCGGCTACGACCGTTATTTCCAGCTCGCGCGCTGCTTCCGTGACGAGGACCTGCGTTCGGACCGTCAGCCTGAGCACACGCAGATCGACATCGAAATGTCGTTCGTGGAAGAAGACGACGTCATGCAGCTGGTCGAAGGTATGGTCGCGGACGTGTTCGAGAAGACGATGAACCTCAAGCTGCAGCGACCGTTTCGTACGATGGATTACTTCGAAGCCATGGACCGTTACGGCTCGGACAAGCCGGACCTGCGTTTCGGCATGGAACTGCAGGACCTCACGGCGCTTTTCCAGGGCAGCGGCTTCAAGGTCTTCGACAGCGTGATCGAGTCCAAGGGCAAGATCCGCGGGCTTTGCTTCAAGCCGCCCGCCGGCTCGGAATTTTCGCGCAAGACATTCGACGATCTCACCGAATGGATCAAGAATTTTGGCGCTAAAGGTCTCGCATGGCTGAAAGTTACCGGGGACGGGCAGGCGGAATCGCCGATCGCGAAATTTTTTGATGCGGACCGGCTGAAAAAGATCTTCGGCGCGCTCAAGGCTTCGACGGGCGACATCATTTTCATGGTGGCGAGCGACCCTACGGTTTCGGCGGTCGCGCTCGGCGCGCTGCGCTGCCATCTGGCCGCGCAGTACAAGATGATCGACAACGAAAAGTTCGAGCTCCTGTGGGTGAAAAATTTCCCGCTGCTCGAATGGAACGAGGAAGAAAAACGTTTTCAGGCGCTGCATCATCCGTTCACGTCGCCGCAGCTGCAGGACGTGGCGCTGCTCGATACCGATCCCGCGAAAGTCCGCGCGCGCGCCTATGACCTCGTCATGAACGGCACGGAAATCGGCGGCGGCAGCATCCGTATCCACCGCAAGGACATCCAGGACAAGGTCTTCCGCGTGCTCAGCATCGGGCCGGAAGAAGCCGAAAATAAGTTCGGGTTCCTGCTGAAAGCGCTCTCGTATGGCGCGCCTCCGCACGGCGGCCTGGCCATCGGCCTGGACCGGTTCGTAACGCTGCTGCTTAAGCGGGAATCCATCCGCGAAGTCATCGCGTTTCCGAAAACGCAGAAAGGCACCTGTCTCATGACCGAAGCTCCCAACGAGGTCGCGGCCAAGCAACTTAAGGAGTTGGGCATCAAGCTGGATGCTCCCGCACCAAAAGTCACGAAGGTTTAGCATGGACGGGGACAGGTCTTTAGACCTGTCCTCATAGCGTTGAATGCACGAGGCCCGTTAATAGCACGAGGGCCGTTGCCGGCAAAAGAGAGGAAAAAACTTGGAACGAATATTAAAGCTCAAATCCAACGAAGAAGCCATCGCCCTGTACGGCACGCTGGACGAAAACCTGCGCTTCGCGGAAAAAGAATTCCATGTCCGCGTTTCCGCGCGCAACCACCGGCTGAAGATTATCGGCACGAAGAAAGACATCGACGCCGCGTACAAGTTTTTTCTCCAGCAGCTCGACGGCATCCGTAAAGGCGAAGGGGAAGCTCCCGTGAAAACGGCGCGTGAAAAGCCGCACGACGCTTCCGGCAGCTCCGGTCCCCGGGCGGGCGCCACGACGTTTCTCCACCGCGGGAAACTCATCCACGCGCGCTCGCACAACCAGGAAAAATACCTGCAGGAAATGATGTCCAAAGACATCGTGATCTGCATCGGCCCGGCCGGCACGGGCAAAACGTATCTCGCCATGGCCGCGGCGCTGGACGCGCTGAAGAAAAAGCAGGTCGCGCGCATCGTGCTGACGCGTCCCGCGGTCGAGGCCGGCGAAAGTCTCGGGTTTCTTCCCGGCGATTTGTTCGCCAAGGTCAATCCGTACCTTCGCCCGCTCTATGACGCGCTGTACGACATGATGGAATACGAAGAGGCCTCCCGCTGCCTGGAGCGCGGCATCATCGAAGTGGCGCCGCTCGCTTACATGCGCGGCCGCACGCTGAACGATGCCTTCGTGATTCTCGATGAAGGCCAGAACTGCACGCATCCGCAGATGAAAATGTTCCTCACGCGCCTGGGGCAATTTTCCAAGACCGTGGTGACAGGCGATGTCACGCAGATCGATTTGCCCGGCGGCAAGCGCTCGGGCCTGGTGGAAATCCAGGACGTGCTTGCCGGAATCAAGGGCATCAGTTTCGTTTACCTGAACCAGATCGACGTGGTGAGGCATCAGCTTGTGCAGGAAATCATCACGGCTTACGAGAAGTACGAAAAAACGCACGCCTAGGATGAGCGATGATTAAAAACATGCTTCTCTTAAAGAGAAAGCCGGAGCCCGGACAAAAAAGGCCCGCCTGGGCCGATGCGTTCTGGCGCGGCGCGCTCTTCACGCTTTTTTTCGCGCTGACGACAGCGGTGCTTGTCTTCGAATTTGATTCCGCGATCCGCACCCACGGCTTTTTCGTGGGCGAGCCGGCCCCTCGCACGCTTTTTTCTCCGTTCTCCATCGCTTACGTGAATGAAGAAGCCACGCAGGCTTTGAAAAAACAGAGCATCCAGTCCGTTTCGGAAGTGTTCACGCTGGATCCTGCAGTGGAAAAACAGGCGGGCGAGCGGGCGGACCAGCTCTTCCAGGTGTTGAACCGCGTCCAGACGGCAAGAGCACTGGGCCAGGAAATCAAAGAGGGGGATACCGGGCTTCCTCTGGGGCTTTCACCGGCCACGGTCAAATACCTCGTGGACGAGCCGGAGCTGGAAGACGTGCGTAAGAACCTCGAGCTTCTGATCAGCCAGCTTTTTACTCCCGGCATCCTCGAGACGCAGCGCAAACAGCAGCTGACGGCTTCCGGGAAAAAAGAGATTCTGGTCCAGAGCGCCGGAGCGCCCAGCGGAACGCCGAAGCCGCCGGCCGACCTGCTTTCTGTCGACGAAGCGCGCGACCGCGCGACGAAAATCCTTCCGGATACCCTGGCTAAAAAGCGCGAGCAGAAGGCCGCAGTGCTCGACATCTTCAACCGCCTGGCCGTTCCGAACCTCGTCTACAACGAAACCGAGACGCAGGCGCGCCGGACCGCGGCGCTTGCGGGCGTGAAGCCCGTCGAGGAGAGCATCAAAAAAGACGAGCTGATCGTGCAGCGCGGCATGCTCGTCACGGCCGAGGACAAAAGGAAGGTCGACCAGATCCAGAAAAAGCGCACGGAGAAGGAAATCGTGAACAAGATTTCCGGCACCGCGATCATTGTTTTCATCGCGCATCTGATTTTGTGGGTGGCGCTCTTTTGCTTTGACCGCAAGATGTTCCGTTCGCTGCGCATGCTGACGCTTTTCGAGACGGTCTTCTTCGTCAGCGTGCTCCTGTGCAAGATCATGAAAACCGGTTTCGACGCTTCGCCGTACCTCTTGCCCGGAGCCCTCGCTCCGCTCACGCTCGTCCTGCTGGTCAACCCGCGCTATGGCGTGCTGGGTTCGCTCATCATGGCTTCCTTGCTCGCGCCGCTCGTCAGTTTCAGCCCGGACGTGATCATGAGTGTTTTCCTTTCCGGTGTGGCGGGCACATTCTCCGCGCTCAAAGTCCGCAAGCGGGTCGAGTTCCTGCGCGTGGGATGCGTGACCGGCCTCGCGGTGTTCGCGGTCCTGTTCGCGATCCGCCTTTTCCAGGAATACACGGCCATGGAGGCGTTCCAGATCAGCGCCCAGGGCTTCGTGAACGGCCTGCTCATCACCATGCCGTTTTTGTTTTTGTCGCTGGCGATTTTCGAATACATGTTTAACCTCGCGACCGACATCACGCTGCTCGAGCTCTCGGACCTGAACCATCCGATCCTGAAGCGCATGATTATCGAGGCGCCGGGAACTTATCATCACAGCCTGGTCGTCAGCCGTCTGGCCGAAGGCGCGTGCGAGGAAATCGGCGCGAACGCGCTGCTGGCCCGCGTGGGCGCGTACTTCCACGACATCGGCAAGATTGCGCGCTCGGAATTTTTTACCGAGAACCAGGCTTCGAAATTTCCCAGCCGGCACGAGAAGCTGACGCCGACCATGAGTTCCTTAGTCATCATCAATCACGTCAAAGACGGGCTGGAGCTCGGCCGCAAATACAAATTAAAGGAAAGCGTGCTGAAATTTATTCCGGAGCACCAGGGCACGGGCGTTGTTTACTATTTCTACCGCAAGGCCACGGAACAGGCCGCGCCTGGAGAAAAAGTGAACCCCGACGATTTCCGCTATCCGGGGCCCAAGCCGCAGAGCCGCGAGACCGCAGTCACGCTGCTGGCCGATTCCACGGAAGCCGCGTCCCGCTCGCTGAAGGAGCCGTCGGCCGAAAGCATCCGGTCGCTTGTCCGGAAAATCATCAACGACAAATTCATTGACGGGCAGCTCGACGAATGCGATCTCACGCTCAAAGACCTGCACAAAATCCAGGAAAGCTTTGTCCGCAACCTCATGGCGATCTTCCATACCCGCGTCGCTTATCCGGACAAACCCAAGGCGCAGGACAGCCCCGACATCTTCAAAGAGGGCGAGTTCCAGAAATACCGCCTTCCTCATCCCAACAGCTGATGCCGGCAAAATTTTCCGCGGGCAGCTTTGACGTGCGCATCGCGGCCCGTGTGCGGCACGGCTTGAATGCCGCGGAAGTAAAGCGCAAGACCGCGCGGATGCTGTGGCTCCTCGGATGGGACAAGGCCGCGCTCAGCCTGGCCCTTGTCGGCGACCCGGAGATCAAGGCCTTGCACCGGGATTATTGCGGCGACGATACCCCGACAGACGTCATCACTTTCGGGCAGGAAGGCGCGCCGGGGCCCCAGGCATTCTGGGACGACAAGCCTTTTCTCGGCGATATCGCCGTTTCCGTGGACACGGCGCGGCGCCAGGCGCGCGCCTTCGGACATTCGACCAAATACGAAATTTATTTTTACATCTGCCACGGCATTTTGCATTTGATCGGATTTGACGACGCGACCCCGAAACAGCGCGGCCGCATGCACCGCATCCAGGCGAGCATCCTGAAACAGATCGGGTTGAGTTGACTATGGCCATTCAAAAAACCGAAGCCTTGATCCTGAAGACCCAGCCGTTCCGTTCCAGCTCACTCATCGTGACGCTGTACAGCCGCCACTTCGGCAAGATGAAGGGCATTGCCAAGGGCGTGCGCAAGGAGCGCGAAATGCGCGGCGCCGTGTACGAGCTGTTCACGCACGTGGACGTGGTCTTTTATGAAAAGACGCGCACGGACCTGCATCTCATTTCCGAAGCCTCGATCATCGAGAGCTTCGACGTCTTGCGCTCCCGCCTGGATACGATCGCCTACGCCAGCTACCTTACGGAGCTGGTGGATTCGCTGACCGAAATCCAGGACCCGCATGAACCGGTTTTTTCCCTGCTCGAAGTCGCGTTCCGGTATCTTCCCGCCATCAGTCCGGAACGCATCGCGCGGCTTTTCGAGATCAAGCTGCTCACGGAGACTGGATGGTCGCCGTACTTGCAGGGATGCCTGCAATGCCATGTCGTGCCCGCGTCTCCGTGGTTTTTTTCCGTGTCTCAGGGCGCGCTGCTGTGCGGTTCCTGCGCGCGTTCTCAAAAAGACGCGCGGCCCATCACACCGGAAACGCTTTCGCTCCTGCGCCAGTACGTGGGGCGGGACCTGGAAGAGGGGATCAAGCTGCGCCCCGCGCCTTCCGCGCAGGAAGAACTCCGGAAACTCATGGAAGATTTCCTGCATTACCGCCTCATAGCACCGCTCAAAACCCGCCATTTCCTCGACTCCGTCAAACCTGTCCTGAATTAAGCGCTTTTTCCCCCTCGCAGCGCCTTTTTCTCGGGCTTTGAAATCGAGATGCTTCCTTTCTTGGTAAAAAAATCGTTAAAGATAACACTGAATAAAATTAACGATCATAAACTAGCATAAATTCGCGATTTAGATTTGACACCCCTGGGGGTGCGTGTTACTTTTCTAGATGTAACTTCCCGGAAAAAAGGATAAATAAAGGTGTTTTAAAAGTCTTGTTTTAACCGCCAACCAAGCGGGGGCCTATGAAAAAGAAAGAAGAAAAAGGCGAGAACTGCCTCTACTTCGACATTACCAAACAGGAGCGGGATTCCGCCATCCGCTACCTCCTCGAAACCATCATCAAGAGCCGCGAAGAAACTGATTTTCCCTCGAACTATTACACTTATGATGAAGACGTCAATGTCTACCTCGCGCATCTTCTTTTCGCGATCTCGCTTCCCGAGTATCACGAAATGGCCGAGCCGTATCTTTCCATGGATACGAGCGACATTCTCCGCTGGGTCCGCGCTACCGAAGACAGGACCATCCGCTATTTCATCTTCAAGGTGAACGCCGACCATCTCCTCATGCACACCGCGGTGTTCGAAGACCTGAACGGCCGCAAGAACCTGAAGAAAATTTTCCAGCGGACAGACAAGCATTACCAGGAAGTGGCCAAGCTCTATTACGAGCAGGCGGCCGCGTACCATAAAAGGATCTACCGCAAGAAAACCGGCGTGGGGGAAGTGCTGATCAAGTTGTCCCACTATTTTGATTCGTACCAGAACGTGCTGCAGCACGTGCGCCGTCAATACTTCCATTTCGTGAACAGCTTCCGCGACCAGGCCTTCAACCAGTTCATGGGCGAAGTGACCCGGTACGAGACCGATTTCCAGAGAAAGTCGAAGATGGACCGGTTCCTCGAGCTCTACGGCAGATGGCTCGAAACCAAAGATCCCGCTCACACGAAGGAGCTGTGCGATCTGGTCCGGGACTTGAAGTCGCTCGATCCTGAGTTCAAGTTCAACGACAAGGAACTGGGTGGATTTGGGGGGAACTCCGATGAGAAGAAGTGCGCGTAAGTTCAAGGCCAAGGCAAAACGGCTGTTGCAGCTCTACTCTTTGTGGCAGGAAACGCGCCGCGAAGACCTTCAACATAAATGCATGGGGCTTCTGGGCGAAATCCTGGAAGTGGAACCCGGCTTCAGCCTGCGGCGCGAATTCCAAGCCGCCTTTTGAGGGATTATGAAAATGCCTTACATGATCTTGCGCATCGATGACGAAACAGAGCTTCAGGACGAGATCCGCCGCAAGACCGATGAATTCCTCGACGTTTATTCGCTGTACCTCCGGACCAGCATCTCCTGGGTCCGCGACGAAGTGAAACTCAAGGCCTACGAGCTCCATCTCCTGGACCCAGCCTTCACTTTCCAAATAAACTGATCTCTGTTATAATCCCGCCTTTACCGGTCCCCTAGAACCCGTAACGGAGTTACCCTTTTTATGATCAAGAAGACCTTTTCCCTTCCTCCCACGGAACGCCTCGAAAAGCTTCCCCCTTATCTCTTTGCCGAAATCGACCGCCGCAAGCGCGAGCAGATCGCCAAGGGCAAGGACATCGTGGACCTGGGCGTGGGGGATCCGGACCTTCCGACGCCGGATTTCATCATCGAAGCCCTGATCGCGGGCGCGCGCGATCCGAAGAACCACCGTTACGCGCTGGACGCGGGCATGCCGTCCTTCCGCGAATCTATCGCCAAATTTTGCCAGGGCCGTTTCGGTATCAAGCTCGACCCGGCGACGGAAATCCTGCCGCTCATCGGCTCGAAAGAAGGCATCGGGCATCTGCCGCTTGCGCTCGTCAATCCCGGCGACGTGGTGCTGATTCCCGACCCGGGGTATCCGGTTTACAACTCTTCGACGCTTTTCGTGGGCGGCGTACCGCACGTGATGCCGCTTCTGGAATCCAACGAGTACCTTCCGGACCTGAAGGCGATCGATCCCTTGGTGCTGAAAAAGGCCAAGCTCATGTTCATCAATTATCCGAACAACCCGACGTCCGCCGTGGCGTCGAAAGCGTTTTTCAAGGAAGTCGTCGAGTTCGCGTACGAGCACGAAATCATCATCGCGCAGGACGCGGCGTACACGGAAGTAGGCTTTGACGGCTACAAGGCGCCGAGCATCCTGGAAGTCGAAGGCGCGAAAGACGTCGCGATCGAATTGCACTCGCTGTCGAAGACATTCAACATGACCGGCTGGCGCGTGGGCTTTGCCATCGGCAACGCGGAAGTGCTGCGCCGTCTCGGCAAGGTGAAGTCGAACCTGGATTCCGGTATTTTTCAGGCGGTCCAGCTCGCGGGCAAAATGGCGCTCGATCAGGGCGCGTCCTTCATCGAGAACAACCTGAAGATTTACCAGAAGCGCCGCGACCTCCTGGCCAAGGGCCTGGAGCGCATGGGCTGGAAATTCCGCGCGCCCACGGCCACGTTCTACTGCTGGATTCCGGTGCCTCCGGGCTACACGTCCACGGAGCTGGCCGTAAAGTTTCTGGACGAGATGGGCATTGTGGTCACGCCCGGCAATGGCTTCGGCCGTTACGGTGAAGGCTATTTCCGGATTTCGCTGACGAATCCCGAAGAGCGCATCCAGGAAGCCCTCAACCGGATCGAGAAAAGCCACAAGCATCAGCACAAGTAACCCATCCCCAGCTTCCTTAATATAAAGCGGACAGGATAGAGACCATGCCCCGTGTTTTTATCGGAGTCGGTTCCAATCTGGGTGACCGTTTCGACAATGTTGCCAAGGCGCGGCGCCTGCTCGCGGCTTCCGAAGGGATCAAACTTGTCCGTATCTCTCCGAATTTCGAAACGGATCCCGTGGACGTTCCCGGCGAGCAGCCGAAATTCGTGAACGCCGCGTGGGAAATCGAGACCGAGCTGCCGCCGAAGAGCCTGCTTTCGGTGCTGAAAGGCATCGAAAATAAACTCGGCCGCGAAAGGCCGTATCCGAACGCGCCGCGCACGATCGATCTGGACATTCTTTTCTACGGCGAGCAGGCCGTCGAAGAAGATTCGCTGCTCATTCCGCACCCGCGTCTGCACGAGCGTTTTTTTGTGCTGAAGCCGATGTCGGTCCTTGCCCCCAAATGGATGCACCCCAAGCTGGGGCAGACCATGGAAAAGCTTTTGGAGGCCCTCCTTGAAGCTCGTCCGCAAGCCTGACGCTTTCCGCAAAATCATGGAAGAGGAAAGACGGAAGGGACGGAGCCTGGGTTTTGTCCCCACGATGGGCGCCTTGCACGAAGGGCATCTCTCGCTCGTCCGCGCCGCCAAGAAAGAAAACGACCGCGTGGCCGTCAGCATTTTCGTGAACCCCGCGCAGTTCGGCCCCAAAGAAGACCTCAGCAAATACCCGCGGCCCGTAGCCCGGGACCGCAGGCTCCTGGAAAAAGTAAAGGCCGATTATCTTTTTATGCCGTCGGCCCGCGATATGTATCCGGAAGGATTTCAGACTTACGTGGACCCCGGGCCCATCGCCGAAGGGCTGTGCGGTAAATACCGCCCCGGACATTTCCGAGGCGTGGCCACGGTCGTGGCCAAGCTTTTTCAGGCCGCGCGTCCGCACCGGGCTTATTTCGGCATTAAGGACCTGCAGCAGTGCCGCGTCGTGGCGCAGCTCATCCGGGACCTGGATTTCGATATCCGCCTGCGCGTCATGCCGATCGTGCGCGAACCCGACGGCCTGGCGATGAGTTCGCGCAACGCATACCTGGGGACGCGTGACCGCGAGCGGGCGCGCGCTGTTTCACAGGCCCTTTTCCTGGCGAGGAAAAAATTCGCGGAAGGCGAGCGGAATCTGTCCCGGCTCCGGCGCGCCGCCTTGGACATTTTGGCTCCTCAGGTCGATCGGGTCCAGTACCTGGAATTCGTCGACGCCGAGACGCTCGAGCCGCTTCGGAAGGCGCGGCTTCCCATGGCCGCGGCCGTGGCCTGTTATGTCGGCAAGACAAGACTCATTGACAATGTTATAATGGGACCTTCCAAATAAAACCACCCCGCGACCCCAGCGGCTTTTCCCAGGAGGAAGGAATGCAGCGACAATTTGTGAACGGTAAAATCCATCGCGCCACGGTGACCGACGTCCAGATCGACTACGAAGGAAGCTGTTCCATCGACCAGGACCTGCTGGAAGGTGCCGACATTTATCCCGGAGAGAAAGTTTTGATCGCCAATCTTACCAACGGCGCGAGGCTGGAAAGCTATTGCATCGCGGGTCCCCGTGGTTCCGGCGAAGTCTGCCTGAACGGCGGCGCGGCCAAGCACGGCAAAAAAGGCGACATCGTCATCATCATGAGCTTCGCGCTTTTGAATCCCGAAGAAATCCGGACGCATGTCCCCAAAGTCGTCCGGGTCGATGCCAAAAACAAACGGATCGGCTAGAAAACCAAGCCGGTTCCGCCCCCTTTGAAAGAGAGCCCATGCGCAAACTCAAGGCAGGAATCGTAGGCTGCGGCGTGATCGGTTCTTATCTCGCCGGATTCCTGGAACGCGAATTTTCCAATAAGGTTTCCCTGGCGTATTTGTGCGACCACAATGAGTCCCGTGCCCGACGTCTGAAGAAGAAAGTCAAATCGGGGCCGCGCGTCGTGGGCTTGAACGAACTGGTCCGCGGTTCGGATTTCGTGATCGAGGCCGCGTCGCCCGCGGCCGCCGCGCAAGTTCTGGAAGCCGCCGCCTCGCGTCCCGTCACGGTCCTCATGATGAGCGTGGGCGGATTTTTAAAGCTCGGCATGCCGCTGGCCGAATTCAGCCGGAAATTCCGCGGCCGGCTCATCGTCCCCTCGGGAGCCATTACCGGCGTCGACGGGCTTCTTGCGGCCAGGGAAGCGGGCGTTCTCGAAGTCTCACTGATCACGCGCAAGCCGCCGGCGGGATTGAATGAAGCCCCGTATTTCAAAACGAAAAAATTTCCGGAGCTCCGCGGAAAAAAAGAAGCCTGCGTGTTTCGCGGCACCGCGGCCCAGGCCGTGGCAGCCTTCCCCCAGAACATCAACGTCGCGGCCGTCCTGAGCCTGGCAGGCCTGGGATTCCGGCGCACGCGCGTGGAATTGTGGACCTCCCGCGCCTACCGCGTAAACTCGCATGAAGTGCGCATCCGCCACAAAGGCGGGCTGCTTTTGACCCGGGCGGAAAATCTGCCGTCGCGGGAAAATCCGAAGACGAGCGCGCTGGCACTGCATGCCGCGGCCGCGGCCCTGCGCCGGATTTTTTCCAACGTCCTGATCGGAACCTGATGAAAACGGAAAATGCCCAAAAGACAAGCCCGCTCCCGCCGTCGAGGCCGATTTCGTCCGGCCCTATGGATGCCTTCATCCGGATCCGCGGCGCGCGTGAGCACAACCTGAAAGGCGTGAACCTCGACATCCCGCGCAACAAGCTCGTCGTGCTTACGGGATTGTCCGGCTCCGGAAAGTCTTCGCTTGCTTTTGACACGATTTATGCCGAGGGTCAGCGGCGGTATCTCGAAAGCCTTTCGTCCTACGCGCGTCAATTTCTCGAGAAGCTGAAGAAGCCCGAAGTGGATTACATCTCCGGCCTTTCGCCCAGCATTGCCATCGAACAGCGTTCCATGACGCACAACCCGCGGTCGACGGTGGCCACCGTGACGGAGATCTACGATTACCTGCGCCTTTTGTACGCCAAGGCGGGCGACGTTTTCTGCCACGTCTGCGGCGTGCCGCTGACCAGCCAGCGGCCTGACGAGATCAGCCGTGATGTTCTCGAAAAATACGCAGGGAAGGAGATCCAGGTATTCGCGCCGGTCGTTCGCGGCCGCAAAGGCGAATTTCAGAAGCTTTTCCAGGACACGCTGAAGCGCGGCTTTTCGCAAGGCAGGATCGACGGCAAGATGACGGCGCTGAAGCCGGACCTCAAACTGCGCAAGACCCACCGGCACGACATCGAGATTTTGACGGACCATTTGCGCGCCGAGCCCAAGAACGCGAGCCGGCTGCTGGCCTCGATCCAGGCGGCCGTGGACCTCGCAGGCGGCGCGGCCATGGTGCTCGCCGTAGAAAAATCGGGACGGCCGGCCACGCAGTTTTTCTCCACCAAGCGCAGCTGCGCCCAGTGCCAGACGAGCTATCCCGATCTCACGCCGAATCTTTTTTCCTTCAACAGCCCGTACGGCGCGTGCCCGCGCTGCAAAGGTCTTGGAAAATATTCCCAGCTCATGACGCAGGGCGTCATCAAGGACCCGTCGCGGCCGCTCATGTCCGGCGCGCTGAACGAAGACCTGTTTTTTTCCTTCAATAAATATTTCGTGGAAGACCTTCTTTACGATCTGACCAAGGCTTATCATTTCGAGCCTTCCGCGCCTTTCCAGGAATGGCCGGAGGAAGCCCGCGAAGCCTTTTTTCTCGGCGACGGCGAGCATTCCGGCCTGATCGAAGAGCTCGAGAGGCTGTTCCATGAAACCAACTCGGAGGAAGTCCGCCGCAAGGTCCGGAACTTTTTGAAGGAGGACGCCTGTTCCGAATGCGGCGGCAAGCGCCTGCGCAAGGAAAGCCTGGGCGTGAAAATCCAGGGCAAGAACATCGTGGAAGTCACGGCGCAGGCGGTCGAAGAAGCGGTCCCGTATTTCGAAAAGCTGAAATTTCCCAAAACACTCGAACCCGTGACTATGCCCATCCTGAAAGAAATCCGCCAGCGGCTGAAATTCCTTTTCGACGTGGGGCTGGGCTACTTGACGCTGGACCGGACCGTGGCCACGCTTGCGGGCGGGGAATTGCAGCGCATCCGCCTCGCGGCCCAGATCGGCGTGGGGCTCACGGGAGTGCTGTACGTGCTGGACGAGCCCAGCATCGGCCTGCACCCGCGCGACAACAGCAAACTGCTGACCGCGCTCGAGCGCCTGCGCGATTTGAAGAACACGGTGCTCGTCGTCGAGCATGACGAAGAGACCATGCGGCGCGCGGACCATCTCATCGACCTGGGCCCGGCCGCGGGAAGGCACGGCGGCGAGGTCGTGGCCGAAGGGCCCGCGGACAACCTGCGTGATTCCGGGAATTCCCTGACCGCCAAATACCTTTCGGGTGACATGAAGATCGAGGTTCCCTCGCAGCGCAAGCCCTACAAGGGCGCACCGAGCCTGGAGCTGCGCGGCTGCGAGGAGCATAATCTGAAAAAAGTAGACGTGAACATCCCGCTCGGGCTTTTCGTCTGCGTCACGGGCGTGTCGGGCTCCGGCAAGAGCACGCTGATCTACGATACGCTTTACAAGGAACTCCACAACCGAATCTGGAAGACGCAGTATCACGTGGGGAAGTTCAAGTCGCTGCAGGGCGCGCAGCACCTCGAACAGGTCATTGCCATCGACCAGTCGCCGATCGGCAGGACGCCGCGCTCGAATCCGGCCACGTACACCGACCTCTTTACGCCGATCCGCAAACTCTTCTCGGAGGTGCACGAATCCCGGTCGCGGCGTTACGAGGCGTCCCGCTTCAGTTTCAATTTAAAAGGTGGGCGCTGCGAGACCTGCCGCGGGGAAGGTTTTGAGAAACTGCAGATGAGCTTCATGCCCGACATCTACGTGCAATGCGAGACCTGCCGCGGCAAGCGCTACAACGATGCCACGCTGGAAGTCCGTTACCGCGGCAAGAACATCGCCGAAGTGCTCGACCTCACCGTCCAGGACGCGATCGAATTTTTTTCGGAGATCGCGGTGATCAAAGACAAACTCGTCCTGCTCGAGACGATCGGCCTGGGGTATTTGAAGCTGGGGCAGTCCTGTACCACGTTGTCCGGAGGCGAGGCGCAGCGGATCAAGCTGGCTTACGAATTGGCCAAGCGCTCGAGCGGCAAAACGCTGTACCTGCTCGACGAGCCGACCACGGGACTCCATTTCGCGGACATCGCCAATCTCCTCACCGCGCTTTTCCGGCTGCGCGACCAGGGCAATACGATCGTCGTCATCGAGCACAACCTGGACATGATCAAGACGGCGGATTACATCCTCGATCTCGGCCCCGAGGGGGGCAAGGGCGGGGGGCAGATCATCGCCACGGGCTCGCCCGAGGAAATCGCCGCCTGCCGTGATTCCTACACGGGAGCCTTCCTCAAATCCATCCTAAGCTCAGCCAAGCCAGGGAGATAAGGCGGGATAAAGACGTTCCGGCCCGGCCCGCCCTTCCTAAAAAGCGTTTGAAACCCGCGTCCTCTTTTGTTATATTCCTAAAAAATGCGGATTCCGTAGTTTAATTTATTGAAGGAGCTAGCATGATTACCATCACCGAGATCGGAATTACGGCGGGCGACATTTGGCATTATCTTGACGACAACGGATCCGCGACCTTGGACCAGCTCAACCGCAACATCGGCAAGAACAAGGAACTCATCCTCATGAGCCTCGGATGGCTCGCCCGCGAAGGCCACATCACGCTTGACGGTCCGGAGAACGGGTTTCTTGCCAGCCTCGCGCAGCCGCGCCGCGCCTGATTTTTCTTGAACGCCCTCGTTGTTTTTTCCACCGCCCCCACTCTATCTGAAGCAAGAAAGGTCGCCGGTTTCCTTCTGGAAGATCGCCTGGCCGCATGCGTCAACATCACGGGCCCTCTGGAATCCCATTACCGCTGGCAGGGGAAGAAACGACGCGATCGTGAATTTCTTTTGATCATCAAGACCACCCGCAGCCGCTTTTCCCGGCTGGAAAAAGCGATCCGCAAAAAACATTCCTACCAGACGCCTGAGATCATCGCCGTGCCGGTAACGCGCGGCAGCCGCGATTATCTGTCGTGGCTCGCCCTCGAGACCTCGGTCAGGCCCCGCAAGCGTTCCTGAAGGAAAACTGGGGACATGCCTTTAGGCGTGGCCCAATACCGGGAACTAAATTTTTGAAGGAGAAACCGCGGCGAGCAGCCTTGCTTTTCCCGACTGCTCGTTGCTGATCTGGTGGGGAATGGAAGCGTCGAAGTAAAGCGTTTCGTTCTCTTTCAGAGTGTATTCCCGGTTCTCGAGCGTGACCTTCACTTCTCCCTGCAAGACAAAAAGAAATTTTTCCACACCCCGCTCATTATGCTCCGTGGGCATTGAACTTTTTCCCTGCAGTGTGATCATGAGCGGTGTGATTTTCTTTTTTGAAGATTCATGAGTGAGAAGTTCGACCTGGACCTGATGCGAATGATGGGTGACTTTGCGTTCGGCCGCGGAGGTCGTGTGAACGACTTCTTCATACCGTTTGTCCATGCCGGAATACAATTCCGCAAGACCGATGCCGAGCACTTCCGCAATTTTTTCGTGGCTTTCCAGCGTGCCGGTCATGGTGCCGGTTTCGATGCGCGACAGCGTCGCCTGCGCCACGCCGGTTTTCTCCGCCATTTCCACGAGCGTGATGCTCTTCGTCTTGCGGATCTGTCTGATTTTCTGCCCGAGATTTTTAATCATGCCCTCCATGGTAATGAAAAAGAAAAGGGCAGGCAATAACAATATGATAGAAAATTAATCAAATTTTCATTTAAATCAAATTTTTATTGACAAATATCCATAATCCTCATAAGCTTCTTGCACTTTCAACATTTCCAAGGAGGAAATTACCATGAAAACTGCTTCAAAGAAATCCGCCGGGTTGTTTGTCCTGGCTTTTTTGTTTTTTGGAACGGCCTGGAATCCTTTTGTGCACGCGGCTCCCAAGGCCGGTGAAGTCCAGGTCCAGGCGCAGGCTGCCGGGCCCGTCAACGTGAATACGGCAGACGCCAAGGACCTGGAGAGGATCAAGGGCATTGGTCCCGAACTCGCCAGCCGCATTGTTTCGTACCGGGAAGAGCACGGCGCTTTCAAAAGCGTGGACGAGCTTCTTTCGGTGCGGGGCATCGGCCAGGTGAAGCTGGAAAAAATCAAATCCGAAGTGACTCTGTAACTTCACCCGGCATTTGAAAGAACAGGCGAATCCCTCTTCCGTAAGGAAGAGGGATTCTTTTTTTGTCATTAGCTAACATCCGAAAGTTTAATCGCGTTTAATCGCCTTCCTGAGAAAAAAATATTTTGACTTTGATTATTGCTTTTAAATCCTTATTTAGCTCCTTGAATTTGCCGGGTGAACTACGTATCTTCTAGGGACAAATTTTCTCCCGAAGTCCATTCCCTAAAACTCGGCGGAACATGAAATCAAAGTATTTCATAAAAGTCGTGGCCTTTCTCACGTCACTTTGTTTGGTCGCTGAACAAAGTTCGATGGCTCAGATGGCGCACGTTTTCACGCCCGAGCTTCCGAAAGAAATCGCAGCTTCATTTTTGACGGGCAAGGAAATGCCGTCGGAAATGGGAACTGTCGAAGAGCTCTGGATCTCGCCGCAATTTTCACGCGAAGCCGCGCCGGTGCCTTCGGTTTACCTGGTTCAGGACGCGCACGGACAGGAACAGGCGCAGCACAACGTTGCCGGCATCCTGCAATACCTGCGCGATAAAGCCGGAATCGACAGCGTCTTCATCGAAGGCGGCGTCGGTCCTCTCGACACAAGTCTCCTGCGAATTTTTCGGGAAGAAGATTTGAACCGCCGGGTTCTTGATGCGCTGCTGAAAAAAGGAGAAATCGGCGGCCCTGAAATTTTTCTCTCGAAGCAGCGCAAAGAAGGAAAGCCCGCGGCCTACGGGCTCGAAGAAGCCGGGCTGTATGTCCGCAATGTCCTCTCGTACCGCGAAGTCCTCGCGCAGCAAGACCTCACGCACCGCTGCCTCGACCGGCAGCTTGCCGAAATCGACCGCAAAGCCTCGCTCGTCCTTTCGCCCGCCCTATACAAGCTTTTCAAGGAATGGGTCGCGTACGAAAAAAATGAAATGTCGCTGCCTTCCTACCTTCAGACGCTCGCAGTTCAGGCGCTCCGTCATCTCGAAGTCGATTTGAAAGATCCCCGGTCCCAGATCGAATGGCCCATGCTGGTCCGGCTTTTCGAGCTCTGGTCCCGAGAACCGAAAGTCGACCGCGCGCGCGCCTCGCAGGAACGGCAGGCGCTTCTCCGCTGGACGCGCGAAAAGAAACTGCCGGACGGTTACGCCGCGATGCTCGAAACGCTCGATGCCGCGGGCAAAAATCCGGAAATCCCGGCGCCGTGGAAAACGCAACGCGCCTTCTGGGAAGATTTCTACAAGACGGCCGCGCCTTCGGGATTTGATTTCAAGGATTATCCCGCGCTGGCGCTTTATGAAGGCTTCCGCATCCTGGAATCCGAAATCGATTCCACCGACCTCTTCAAGGAAATCGATGCCCTCCGCGACAAGATCCTGGCTAAACTTGCTGCCGGCGGCCAGGAAACGGCCGTCATCGAAGGCTTCCGCAACCAGCTGCTGCTGAAAAAACTTTTCACCCTCACGCTCGCGCCCGAGGAATTCGACGCGCTAAAGCAGAAAGACGGCCCGCTCCGCGCCGGCCTCCCGCAAGACATGGCCGCAATTTATCGCAATGCCGTTTCTTTTTACGAACAGGCCCGGGAACGCGACGGCCGGATGATCGACAATTTTCTGCGGCAGAAAAAAGAATCGAAATTCAAGACGTCCGTCCTGGTCACGGGCGGTTTCCATACGAACGGCGTTCGGTCATTGCTGCGGGAGCACGGCGTTTCATACGCCATCCTGCGCCCGCGCATGAACGAGCTGGCCGAAGAACCTGTTTATCAGGATTCCATGACGGACGCGGTCTCCAAGACGCCGCTCATGGCATCCACGACCCGCCTGGCGAACTTCCTTAATTCCCGCGCGCAATGGAAGGGGTGGGGCCTTACCCTGAACCGCCGCGAAGCGCTTCTTCGCGATGCGGCCGCGTGGGGCCGTGCAAGAAACGGGAATCTGATGCCCGCCTATGCCGCGGGCGCTGCGTCCCGCGCCGAAATGCGCGCCGGCCAGCACGCGAAGCTCTTGGCCAGGATTCTGGACGACGCGCAGACCGCGCGATGGGACACGAGAGATTGGGCTAAGGCCATGTACGACCTCATCGAAGTCCATTTTCCCTCCGAAGACGACAAGGACGCGGCCTCCGCATTAACGGAAGAAGAGCGTGCGGCCGTCGCGATCGTCAAGCAGAACCTCCAGAGAAATCCTTACAACCTGCTACAGGACATGATTGAAAATAACGACCGCGACGGACTTGCGAAGGCCTATCTTCTTCAGTATTTCGCGGCCATTCACCGCGTGATCGTTTCGCAGCGCGAAGACCAAAAACCCCAGGCGCCGGTCCGGGCCGATGCGACGATGGCTTCTTCCGCAGCGCAGACCGCGGAATTTTTCCGTACGAAAGAAAAGGCCGGCAATTACGCGGGCATCACCGGCAAGATCAATGTGGGGCTGCAAGCCGCCGACAGTCCTGAAAATCCGGACAATCCGTTTTCGCCGGAACTTGCGCTCGTCCTGCGCCATGCGGGGTTCGCGCCGGCACATACCACGGAAAATTTTCTTCCTCTTTTCGAACCGGAACTCGTGCCCACGCTCCTCGAACCCGGAAATCCCATGGGGTGGATGCGTTCGAATCCCATCCGCAAAGTAACGGTGAAACAAGGCCCGGAAGGTTATCCTCCGTATCTCTTGATCGAATTTTCCCTTCTCACGAATGCCATGGGCGTTCCGAGCCGGTTCATCCGCGCCTCCATCCTGCAGAAGCCGCTTCCGGTGCAGCCCGAAGAAAATGAACTGACCGAAGAATTCGTCCGCGGGAATTTTGTTTTCAGCCGGGACGAACTTCACGCGCTCGAGATCACGGGCGAGGAAAGCCCTGAAGCCAGGACAGAAAAAATCGGACGCCTGAGGGAGCTCGCGGCCGGAAACCGCATGCTGTTCCAGGACCGCTGGACCGTCGGCACGACCGACCCCGAAGTGCGGCGTTATGCGGAATTTACCGGACGCAGCCCCGAAGAAACCGAAGCCCTTGCGCAGTTTTACCGGCGCTACCGTGATATGACGGTCCTCTCTCGTGAACGGACGGACTTTTACATGACGCTGGGCGTGGGCAAGACGTCGGAAGAGGGGTTTGAAAAGCAGGATGAGTACATGGCGACGCAGGTGCGCCGCAGCACGATCCTTTTCCTTTCTTATCCCGAGCTCGCGCAGTCGGTCCTCGAGCGGGACCTTCTCGCCCCGATGATTTCGCTGTCCGTCCTGTACACGACCGAAGGCCTGATCGTTCCCGATGACAAGTTCAAAGACTACCTGGAGGCCCTGAAAGAGCTGCGCAATAACGACAAATACAAAAAAGTTCTCGAAGCCCTGAAAACGGTGCAGGACGAAATCAAGCCGGAGAGCGAGGACCCGCTCGACAAGGCCGTGGCCCAGGCCCTGAAAGACAGCCTGAAGTTCGAAATCATGTACCGGCTGTTTTACGAAACGTTTCACATCGAGACTTTCTTTAAAAACCAGAAGCCCCTGATCTGGACGGCCTTGAACAACCGCTCGGAAGCTTACTGGAAAGCCTTCCTGGCCGGCAGCCGCGTTGCGATCTTGTCGCGCGGTCTCGCGTACGAGGATTACGTGTCCGGATTTTCGCACAGCCAGATGCAATTCCTGGAAGCGCTCACCGCCGACGGCCCGCAGGTCTTCGATCTCTGGGCCCTTTCCCAGGCCATGACCATGCAGAGCCGCTACGTTTATCCCGAAGAGCTTCCGGCGCCCCTGAAGACCCTGACGGAACAGAACCTCGCCGGCGAAATCGGCCTGCGTAAAAAAGGAAAAGACGACTATACGAAAAAGGTGCGTGAATTCCTGGAGAACATGAAACGGCTCGGCCTGCCTCAGCTGATCCGTCAAAAAATGGAATTCGTGGCCATGTTCCAGTCTTATCAGGACGACCTGATCGCGGCACGTGAGCATTATGAAACCGGGCGCGATGCGCAGGCCCTGGAAATCGTCAACGGCTACCTCGGACTCGCGGAGCATCCGTTGATTTCCGATCACGAAAGGCGGGCGCTCGAACAGCTCAAGCAGAAGATCGAAGAGCGCGCGAAACATTCCGGCATCGCGGCGCAGGCGGCGAAGATCATTGCCGGCGTGTCCCAGGCCCAGACCGCGGCGGAAACGGCCAAACTTCTTGTCGAGGCCGCGGACGTGCTTCCGCAGATGGCCGGACATCCTTCTTTGGGAAGTGTTAATGCGGCCGTTTCAGAACTCCAGGCACATCTTCCGGACCAGGTCGCATCGCTGCTCAAAGGATTCCGCGCGGACCTCAATGCCGCGGCGGCCCTGAATCCCACGGAAGCGAAGGCCGCTTTCGCGGAAAAAATCGCGGGCTTCCGCGCGCAGCTCGATCCCGTGTCCGGCATCCTGCCGGCGGCAGCGCTCGGGACCTTTCGTGCGCCGGTCGAAACGTTCCTGTCTTATCTCCAAACTGTTGAAAAGGCCTTCGCTCTTTTGGAAGAGTACTCCCAGATCGAAGTTCCCGCGCGCGAGATCGTTGCGCCTTTGATGACCCGGACGGCGGCCGTCTTGACCCCGCTCGAAGCGCAGGACCCGTGGCGCCAGAAACTGGAAGCGGCGAAAGATGCACTGGCCGGACGTTTTCAGGCGGCCGTCGCGGAAAAAATCGGCGCGGACGAGGGCAAGCCGGCGGAACTCGGCAGCCGGTTCGCGGATGACCTTGCAGTTTTGAATGACTATCCCGCTTTGCGTGAGCCTCTCGCGGCGTCGATCCGCACCCGCGCCGCGGAAGCGCAGACGCCCGAAGAGGCCTTCCTCGCGATCGAAGGACCTTCGCCTTATCTGAAAAACCTGATCGTGCGGATTATCCGCCAGATCGCGGCCAAAGACGCGGGAACGCCTGCGCTGCACCGCGAATTTTTCAATTACTTCCTCAAGAACGGCGAATCCCAGCCCACGGATTTCGAGCTGGAAGTTTTCGAAGCCGTGCGCAAGGCCTTCAATACAGCTCCGGACACCAAAACGCGGGTCCAGCAGCTCCAGGGCAAAGACTTCCTCGACCAGGTCAAGCATTACGGCAAGAAAACGGACGAGCACGGCTCGCTCGAACATATTTCTCTGCAGCCTTCCAAAACACTCCTGATGTTCGCGGTCGGGATGGCGAGAGTTTTCGCGGGCCGGGCCGTGGATGCGCAGCTCGCGGCGCCGGCGCCTGAGCGCGCTTCTGCTCCGGGAGCTTCGGTCGACGATCTCTATGAAACGCTTCGCGGCTTTTTCATCAAGAAAAACAAAGACAATGGCTACCTCTATTATGGCGGCAACATGGACGTGACGGCCCTTTCCCAGTCGCCGGACGGACTGCACGTTCCTTTCATGCTGGCCCTGCGCCGCGCCGGCTTTGGATCGACGATCGACCTCCTCGAGATTTTCCGCGGCCTCAGGCAGGGCGTCAAAAGCGTAACTTTTATCGAGCCGAGGGAGAATAATCCGCCGGGACTCGTGATCGAGTTCGAACATCCCGTGAAAGATTCCGTGACCGACGAAATGGTTTCCAAGATTGCCGTGGCGATCACCAAACAATACTTCCCGATGGACCCGCGCGACGGCGAATCGCTGGACAGCTTCGAATACGACGCGGATCAGGTCCGTGCCCTGGCCTTCCAGGCAGGGGATGAGGCCGGAGAAAAACAGCGGAAGACCGTGCAGCTCGTGCGTCTCGCGGGCCAGCAGCGGATGGTTGCCGCCGGACTCTACACGGCTCCTTATTATCCGGACACGATTGCCCGGCTTTCGCGCGCGATGAGCCGCAGCAAGGCGGAGCAGTATGCGACCGAGCACTCTTTCATGTTCGGACTGTCGTCGGGCCTGGCCATCCGCAGCCTGAACAAGGTTCCTGAACACACGTCCCGCGAAGTCCAGGAACATGTCGACTTTTACAGAAGCTGGGGCGACGTTTTCGCGATCATGGCCGAAGGCGCCATGAAGCGGAGGGCGCTCATCGACAAACCCGTTTTCCGGGAAATGCTGAAAAATCCGCTCACGGCCGCGCTGGCCCGGCTGATGATTTTCAGGAAGCAGGGGAAATGGCTCATCAGCGCGCACGATCTGCCCGCCTATATCGCCCGGCTGGAAAAAATCGGCGGTGACGTCGTTCTGCCCGCTTTGAACAAACCGGAACTGCGCGTCGAAGAGGACAACAGGGAGATCAAAGCAAGGCTCGCCGCGGAACTCGGCTACGCAGTGCTGGGCGAAATTTTCAGGAAGGCCAATATCCGCCAGACGAAGATCGAAGATCTTCAGGCGGCTCTTCTCACGGCCATCAAGGGCGCCCTCGGACAGGACATGACGGGCTTCACGCCGGCAGCCATGGCGCCGGGCCGGGACCGAGACCGCAAAGTCCGCGAAATCGCGGAGCAGCAGGCCATCATCGAAAAGGGATTCAAAGAACCGCTGAACGTCAAACGCGGCGACATTCTGACGCGCGCGCTCGAAAAACGCAGGGCCCTCGGCTCGACGCCGCTCTTTTTTGATTTCAGTTCCGCGGATAATTTCGATGCGTCCTACATGGCGATGCTCGGCATTTTCGACGAAGAGATCGGCGAAGACCCGGAACTCTTTTATTATGAAACGCTCGTCGCGCTCCGCCTGTTGGCGGAACGGAAGGCTTTCGCGGAAGCCCTGCGCCAGAGCGGGGAATTTGCGGCGGAATTGCCGGAAGGCGAGCCGCAGCAAATGCTCCTCGCTTTTCGCGAAAACGTAAAAAGCTCGGCCATGACCGAAGCCATCGGGCTTCTCGGAAGCATTCTCTCCGCGCCGAAAAGCGAGCAGGCGCGCGCTGACTACGAAAAGGCCGAAGCGCTCAAGCAGGCGATCAATCCGGACGGCGATGCCGCGGCCATTTATGAGAGCTCCCGCGCGGCCGCGGAACGGAAAATCCGGGAACTCGAGGAAGGCGAAGCGAACCGGCGCGCAGCCCGCGTCGAAGCTTTGGCCCTCACCCTGAAAAAGCTCCGCGATGCCGCGGAAGCGGAACAATTCGAAGCGTCGGATGCCGCCTTGCGCGAAGCCGAAGCGCTCTATGCCGGTTTCAACGGAGCCCATCCGGACAAGCCCCTGACCGTCGACGAAACCCGTGCTTACGAAGAAGCGCTGCCGTCCGCCCGCGCGAAGCGCGACGCCCTGGCCGCCAAGAAAAAGCTGGAGGATGAAATCGCCGCGGCCCGTGAGAGCGCCGGTGCCGCTTATGAAATGATCAATGCAAGGCCGCGCCTGCTCGAAGAGATCGCGGCCGACACCGGTGCCGCGCGGCATTTGCTGGCGATCGTGCGGGCGGCCAAAGGGGCCCCGGACTTTTCCGAGATCTCTCCCTCGCACCGGATCGACCTGCTCATGCTCGGGGCCAAAGCCCTCGAACTCTTGTCCGCGCCGGCCGTGGAAATTGCGGCGGAGCTTGCGTCCGCTCTCGAACTGATGGAACACCTGCACCCGCGCAGCAAATCCGCGGAGCACGAGCTCGAGGCGCGCGTGCTTGCGCTGGATCCCGAAAATGCCGTGGTCGCACGCCTGAAAGCCGAAGAACAGTCCGCGAGACAGGCAGACCTCGACGCCCTCATGCGAAAACTGGAACAAGCGAGGTCCGCCGCGGATCCCGAGGCCATTCCTCCGCTGATTGCGCAGGCGTCCAAAATTTACAATGCCTTCGATTCCAAACATGACCGCCTGAAGCTCCAGCCCGGGGAAAAAGACGCCTATCAAGCCGCGCTGACCCAGGCCCGCGACCATCTCTCGCAGCTCGAACTCAAAAAGAAGCTGGAAGGCGAGGTGGCGGAAGCCTCCAAATCCGCCGCGCGCGCGCGTGAACTGATCACGGGCGGTTACGCGATGATGATCAAAGAAAAAGAACCGCAGGCCGGGACGCTGCCGCATTTCACGGCGCTTGTGCAAGCCGGAAAAGCCGCGCCGGATTTTGCGTCGCTGCCGCGCGCGCAAAAAATGGATTTTTATTTCTGGGGCGCCGAAGCGCTCGAGTTGTCCGGAGCTGGAAAGCCGCAGATTGCCGCCGAGCTCGCCGGCGCGCTCGAGCTTCTGGAAAAAGCGGAGCCGCGCGATAAGCCCGCCGAGTACGCGCTTGAAGACCGGATTGAAAAGCTGGACACGGAAAATTCCGTTGTCGTGCGCCGCAAGGATGAAGAGCAGCGCGCCCGCGCCGCGGATCTTCACGACATGACGCAGGCTTTGGCCGAAGCGAAGACCGCGGACCGGGAAGCGATCCCGGGCCTCATCGCCCGCGCGGCGCTGGTTCATGGCGCCTTCAAGGAACGCCATGACCGGAATCCGCTGACGAATCCTGAAGAAGCCGCGTATCAAACCGCAAAACGGGCCGCGGAAGAGCGATACGAAGTCCTTCGCCGCCAGGCTGAATTTTCGGCCGCAATCGCGGACGTGGCCGGACGCCCGCACGTCGCGGCCGCGCTTGTCACGCCTTATCTGTCACAGGCCGCGGCCGTTGCGGACCTTGCTTCGCCGGACCTTCTGCCGCCGCAGGAACAAATCCGCTGGCACATCCAGCGCGCGGGCATTCTGCTGGCGACGGGCGGAGACGCCAAAGCCGTCGCGGCCCAATTTGCCGCGGCCCTTGAAATCATGAAGACGCTCGACCCTCGCGACCTCCCCGCGGAAGCGGACCTTGCCGCCCGCATCGGCGTTTTCGATTCAAAGCATCCTCTCGCGCAGAAACTGGTGGCGCTGGACCGCGCGGCCGAAAAGGCGCTGATGTTCCATTATCTCGACGCCGCTTATGACGCCAAAGAGACCGCCGAAATCCAGGCCGGACTTGCCAAGGCGGCGGAAATCCATGACCGCTTCAATGAAACGCATGCCGCCGAACCGCTGACGCCGCCGGAAGAAACTTATTATCGATATGAAATCGAGCGCGCGCTGGCCCACCGCAACACGCCGAAAGCTCTCGAACTGCTGTCCGGTTACCGCGGCCGTCTCAAGCCTCTCGAGGCCTACACCGGCAAACATGAAGATGCCCCGAAAGCGGACAAGGACCTGATCGAACACGTGCTCAATCTTTTGACCGAGGCCGTGGATGCCGACGGCTACGAAGCCATGACACCGCCGCAGGCCGTGGACTTTCATCTTTTTGCCGCGGAAGTCCTGCTGCTGGAGAGAAAATACACCTGGGAACACAAGGGCGCCGCGGACGATGCGGTGGCGTGGGAATATGAACTCGCGCTCGAAGCCATGGAAAAGCTGGAAAAACGAGACCCGCTCCGGGAAGTCGAGCTGGAAAACCAGGTCGAGGCCCTCGAGCCGGAAAATAAAATCGTGGTACGCCGTACGGCCGCGCGCAACGAGGCCGGCGCGCGCATCGAAGAAGGCCTGCCGAAAGTCCGCGAGGCGATTCCCGCGTTGACGGGAAGAGGCGCGGCGCTCAAAGACAGCATCACGGGATTCCGCAGGGACTGGGACTTGCTCGCGGCCCTGGGAACGCATGACGACACACTTGCCGAATTCAAGGCAAAGCTGGACGAAGCCGAGCTTGCCCTCGACGAAAAAAGCCTCACGAACAGAATCGCCGAGCTTGCCGAAGAGAGCAACCGCAAACAGCGGCCGATCGCTTATTTCAGGGCGCGTTCCAGTTCGCTTGAAGCCGAGGCCAACATCCTGCGTCGTTTCGGCGCCCCTGGCCGCGCGGCTGAGACCCGCATGCTCCGGCTGATCGGAAGCACGGAAAGCACGCTGCGTCCGGAACTGCGCGAATTGATCGCGCCTGTCCTCGCGGGAAAAATGATCGACGGCACGTTCAGCCCGTTCCAGCAGATGCGCTCCAAAAAAGACTGGGGCATCCAGGACTTTATCAGCATGATGGAAGAGATCGTGCTCGGCGCCCGCCTCGGCCAGCGCGTCAAGCAGGTGCTGCCGCTTAACCAGCCGAAGGCTTTCAATTCTCCTTATTCGCCGCGCAGCTCGCGCCTTCTCGACCCGCGCAACATCGGCGTGCCGGGATTTTTGGAAGACATCCTCAAGACTTTCGGCATTACGGTGCCGGGCGCGGATGCTTTTATCGCGCGCATGCAGGCCGAGATCGACCGCCTGAATGCGCGCCAGCAGGTGGACGACACGTTCGATCCCGCGAAACAGACCGACGTCATCACGCAGCTGAAGCTCGACGCCATCGAGACGATTTGGGACCAGGTCCGCCAGGGCGGCGCCGAAAACCAGGGGCTTCTCGCCGAATTCGAGGCCTTCAAGACCGCCAATGCCGCATGGCTCGAAGACCATCTCTTGTACCAGGAGCTTCTCAAGGAATTTTCCATCTCGGAGCCGGGCAAGGGCTGGGACTGGCGCGAGTGGCCGGAAGAAATCCGCAGCCGCGATCCCGCGGTCATGAAGCGGCTCAAGGACGAGCGCAAAGACAAGATCCAGTTCCAGGCCTTCGTGCAATTCATCGCCGACCGCCAGTTCAAGCAGCTCAAGGAATTCGCGCGCCAGAACAACATCTCCCTCATGCTCGACATCCCGCTCGCGCAGGACGGCGCGGACGTGTGGCTGCAGCCGGAAGTTTTCGGGCTGAAGAAGGAAAACAATTTCCGCCGCCAGGTCAGCCAGGGCGTGCCCGCGGACCCGTTCTCGGAATACGGCCAGTACTGGCAGTTCTTCCCGTACGACTTCACGAACCCCGCGACTTATAAATACATCCGCGAACTCTATGCGTTCAACCAGGGCCGCGCCGATTACATCCGGCTCGACCACGTGCTCGGTTTCTACCGGCAGTATTTCTTCACCGAAGACACGGGCATGACCATGACGCTCGAAAAGCTCGGGCTTTACGACAAACTCGAAAGGATTCGCGCGGAAGGATATACCGATGCCGAGTCGAAAACGGCGGCCGCGCAAAGGGCCATGTCGTGGATCACGGACCGCCTGCGCCAGCTGCGCGAGCTCAAACGCACGGGCGTGATGCCGGAAGGTGTGGACCCCTCGCTCGAACCCGCGCTGCGTGAAGCCTTGAAGGCGTTCCCGGGCGATGCGCTCGAACTCCTCTTCGACGACGACGGCAACATCGCGCAGGACAATATGCTCCTTATCTTTCGCCGCCAGCCTGAAGACGAGCTCGATCCCGTCTTCGACAAGAAGAACAAGTTCAAACCGGAAACCCTGGCCGGGCTTTTCCTCAGGGAGCTTTACGAAAAGCGGGATATCTTTCCGGAACTCCAGGGGCATTTTTTCCATGATTCCATGACCACCCACTTCCGGGTCCTTCTCGATGCTCACGAAGCCGCCATCATGCGAGACGGAAACTTTCGGCCCGAGGCCCTGCTGGCGGACTTCGAGCGTGATTTCCGCAATAAGGTAGAAGACATCCGCCGCGGTCTTCACGGCGGTATTCCTCCGAAAGATGACACCTTGGATTCGAAAGTGGCATCGCTCATGGGCGCGTTCCGCGATGTGCTGGTGCGCCGCACGACGAAAGAGCTGGCCGAACGGGGGTTCTGGAAAGGCGAATACCGCGCCGAACCCAAGACCTCCGAAAAATACACGCCGCTGCACATGGGCGCGGACCGCAGCAAGCCGAAAGGCAAGGACCCCTATCTTAAATTCGTCGAAAATTATCTGTTCCCCAAAGACGGCGGCAGCAGCCTGCAGAAAGACGACCGTCTAACCTTCGGTTATTTCAAACTCGTTCCGAATGCCGAGACCGTGCTCTCCGACCTTCTGCGCATGTCGCAGGAAAAAGGCACGGTGATGATCTGGGAAGTGCTGGGCGTGGTGCCGCCGAAAATCGCGGCTTCCGTGAACCGCCTGGCCGGCGCATACGCGTACGTGCCGATCATCTGGGGCCTGGACCCGTCGGCCGATTTCACGCTGTACCATCCGAATTCCATCATCAACGCCGCATACCTGACGTTCGGCCTGCACGACTCGGTCAGTTTGAAAGACCGCTGGGAAAAAGAAGTCTCGCGCAAAGAAAAAGAAACCATTCTCGGCGAAATCCTGACGCGCCCGCGTCCGCATCTCGCGCGCCTTGAAAAAATCATGAAGGATTGGGGCTTTTCCTGGGACGTCGAAGAGGCGGACCTTACGGGCCTGACGCCGAAGGTTCAGCGTTTCCTGCTGCTCATGGTGTTCGCGCCATGGCTTTTCATGGACAAGCCGGAAGGCCGTGAAAATATTTCCATGGCCGTCGGAATGTGGAACGACCTGCTGGGCCTCGACGAATTTTTCCAGCTTAACCGTCCGGGCGAGGGCATGGGGCAATGGGTGAACCGCCTTCCGAAAGATGTGAGCGTGGAAAATCTTCTGGCGGCTCTCGATTATCTCGAAGCGCAGGAAGCCGGCCGCGCTTATGAAGGCCCCGCGCCGGTGCCCATGGCGCTTGAAGTCATCAAGTTGATCAAGGAATTGCAGAAAATCCGTTATGAAATGCAGGAAGAAGCCAAGACCAAGGGCGTACGGCCTGAAGTCGAATACCTTCGCGCCGACCCCGAAATGGGCAATCCGGTTTACCAGCTCCGCCAGCTCGATCCGGCCAGTCCCGATGTGACGCATCCGTTCCTGGTAGACGGTTATTTCCGCGCGCCCAAAGAAAAACTGACCGCGGTCAATCTGGTGATCAAGGACGTCCGCACCGGCACGTCGCAGACGCTCGGCGTGCCTCTCAAAGTCGAAGGCCAGGGGCCGGAAGCCGGCATCCTGAAGTACAGCCTGCCGTGGAAGCCCGTCATTGATGATGCGGCTGCCTTTGCCGAACACGGCCTGGAACATTACGAAGTGCATCTCGAATACACGACCGACCAGGGCGTGACGGCCAGCACCAAGTCCGGCCATCTTGTCCTCGCGCACAAGGACACGGAAACAAATCCGCTCGCGAAAAATTTCGGGCTCGGCGAAGTCGTGGCCGCGCTCGCGCCCAAACCCGCGGAGCCGGCGGCCGAACCCGCGCATCCGGAATTGAGAATCGACGAGGCCGGATTAAAAGAAACGGTGAGCCAGGTCCTGAAGAAATCCGAAGGCGGGGAATATTCCAAGGCTTTTGAACGCGGCCTCTGGATCTCGGGCCAATTCCTGGATTTCGAAGGCCAGAGCTCCGGCGGGATTTACGTGCTCGTCCCCGGCGAAATTTACGACCACCACACTCCCGACATGAATGTCCTGAACAATCTGGCCTACGCGCTGATGGCGCGCGGCGTGCCGCAGGAAGACATCCGCCAAATCCAATTCGAAATCCCCATGAACGTTCTTCTCGAGCGCGAAGTCAACGGCGCGAAGGTCCAGAGAGGCCTCAAGCGCAAAACCAGCATCCTGTCCATCGCGAACGTCCAGGATGGTCCGGGTTCCGCGGAATATTTCATTGCCACCATGCCGAGCATGCAGGACGCCTTTTTCGGCGGCGCGGTCCAGCGCAGGGACAGGTCCAACCTGCCCAGCAAGATGCGTAATGGCGCAGCCGTCACGGCTTATCAGAAACCCGCGTTCGGCGCCAAGGCCTGGGTCACTTACGATGCGGAAAAGAAGAAGCTCATGCTGACCCGCGAAAAGCCCGCGGACAAGAACGCCGTCCCGGTGGGCCTGCTGACGCCTAATCTTAACCAAGAGAATGTCTATGATTATCTGCGCCACGGCGGCAGGCATTACATGGGCGAGGCGGGCGTTCATTCCACCGCCTCCGCGTCTTCAGGCAATCGCCTCGACTATGAATTCTCCCGCATCGAATGGAAACAGGGGGAGCTGGATTACAAAGGAAGCCTGCGCGCGCAGCTGACGGTGCCCAGCCTCCGCGCGGACATTCCGGCGGCGCTGGATTTTTGGAAGTCGCTCAAGCCGGAAAATCTGATTTCGGAGCTCGAGCGTTTGTCCCGCGAACACGCGCTGCCCAAAGGCGTCTACTTCCTCTCGAACTCCAGGAATTTCGAAGAAGAACGCAAAGACCCCGAGCTCATGCGCCGTTTCCAGGAATTCTATTACCAGTATGTGATGAGCTGGCTTGTTTCCAGCACGCCGGCGCAGCCGGAAGAATTTTTCACGGCCCTTAAGAAATATGACCGCGAGCTTCATCCGCCTGCTCCCTTGTCCCTGGCCGCCGAGCAGGACGTGGCGCAGGAAGGCCACAACGTGTTCGAACGCGGCCTGCATCCCACGCGCCTCCTTTTTGCAAAGGGCGAACGCGGCCGCGATTCCAAGTTCTTCAAGATGGCCGGACCGCAGGACTCCCTGGCCCGGATGGGAATCGGCTTGAAAGAAACGCTGCCGCCTTATTACGTCTATGCCGGCTTGAGCGAGTCCGATGCCGCGGCCAAGACCGCGAAAATGCTGATCGCGCTTCCGGTCGAAGGCGGAAAACCTCTCGCGGAAGTTCACGTGCAAAGGCAGAAAAGCGCCTGGCGCGGCGTTCAGGTCGACGCGGAAAGTGGACGGGCGCTGGTTCAGCTGCGCCCCGGAGACACGCTGTTTATAAACGATCTCCGGTTTCATCAGAAAATCGCTTTGAGACTGGCGTATGTCGACGCTCACGGCAGCGCGCACTTTTACCGGGAATCGAAATGGCCTGCCGGAATCGTGGACAGCGCGTCGTACCTTCATCATCTGGCCATGCCTTTCCTGGAAGCCCCGGAAGAAGGCTCCCTTGCCGTGGATTTCAGGCCCGCCTTCGCCAAACTGCAGGCCATGAACCGGCAAATTACCAACGGGGCCCAGCGCAGGGCTTTTCTTCATCTGCTCAAAGAGCTCGACGGCCGCTCGTCTTTCCCGAGTTACGGGGCCTGGCAGGACCTGCTTTCGGAAGCTCTCCGGCTGCCCGAGCAGACGGTTTACGAGGAGCTCAGAAAATTGAAACATCCGGCGGAAGAAGAAAATCAGGTGCTCGACGCGCTCCTGAAAACGGAGCCGGAAGAAGCCGGGGATAAAGAAGGCCTCGCGCTTTTGATTCGTTTCCTTGCGTTGTCCGGGCCTTTGCCGAATTCCGAAGCGTTTGACCAGGCCTTCGGAACTTTTCTTCTGAAAGGCATCGAGGCTTTCCGCGGGGAATTAAGGGCGGCTCGTCCGAGCCCTGAAGATATTGTCCGCGCCAGCGAAAATCTCGACGCGGCGCGTTTTATCGACGTGAGTCACAATTCGCCGGCCGTTCTCGCGCTCAAAGAAAGATGGAAGCTGGTGAAGCCCAGCCGTCTCGAGGCGGACACGGTTCCGATCGGGAAAGGCCAGGTGGGCCTGCTGGAGGGCGCGGGCAGCCATTTCATTTATGACATCGGTCCCGCCATCCCGGGCAGGAGAGGCCGTCCGCTTCTCATCACGCATCCTTATACCGGAAAGCAATATTTCCATCCGGACGTTTTCATCGTCAAGCGCGACCACATCGGAAACAAGGCCAAGGACTGGATGCATCACGGCATCCAGGGCGTTCTCGGCGGAAGCGTTTCGTTCGGCATTTATGACATCGGCGGCGAAGTGCTCTACGGCACAGTTGAAAAGAAAAAGAAAGCCGCCGGACCCGCGGAAGGTGTTGAGCCTGAAACGGAACAGGGAGAGGGTGAGACGACAAGTCATGCCGAGCTCCGCTCTTTGGCCCAGCAGGGAACACCGGAGCAATTCGAAACGCTCCTGCGCCTGGGATTCAAAGAGACCGCGGCGCGCGAAGCTTCGTCGATCGACGCCCGGCGCGCGAGAAAAGAATTCGCCGCTTTCTGGGAAAAGATCCGCGGTTCGGTGCCGGCGCCGGAAGCATTCGCGCGGCTCCAGGCCGAAGCCTTGCAATACCAGACACACCATGAGTACGCGCGCGCTCAGGCGCTGCTGAAGCGGCTGGCCAAGATGGACGCGCTTTATCAGGCCATGAGCCCCGGCACGCTTGCTCCGGCCAAATCGAACGCGCAGCTCAAGGAAATGCTGACGCAGCTGAAGAGAACTAAAGGCGAAAGAGGGGAAATCGCTTTTACGCCCGGCGCCAATTTGAAACGCGACGTGACGACGCGCCTGCGCGAACAGTTCTTGAGCGATTCCGTGGACAGCCCCGAATGGGGGACGATCCGCCAGCGGTTCACGACGGACAATGCCGGCCGCATTGCCATCAAATACACGCGGGCCGGCCAGGCTGCCAGCGCCATTTTCGAGCTCGGCGTCCGCGAGGCCGTGGAAGTGGATTTCACGGCGGAGTTTGATCCGGACCTTCTTTATTACGTCTACCGCCTGGTACCGGTCGCGGCCGACAAAAAAGGCCTGGCGCGGACGTTTATTTTCAGGCGCAACGGAAATCTCGGGCCCGACGTGACCTCCAAGGCTCCGATCCGCCTTTTCAACGACGCGGACCGCGCGCTCGCGCTCGTGGATTCCCGCTGGGACGCGGTCACGCCGCTTCTGGCCGCGCAGCTCGACGCCCCGGACACCAAGGCCCAGGGGTTTCCGGATTTCGAAGTCGTTTACCGCACGAACCAGACCGGCAACGTCACCTACAAGAGCACGCTGCCCGTCCTTTTCGACTTGGAATTTTCACCCAATTCCCTTTTTGCCATGACGCGCACGTGGAATGAGAAGCTGGGCGATTATCTCTACGCCTTTGTCCAGCTGGACGAAAGCGGAAGGCCTGTGCTCGACAAGAAAGAAACCCTGCAAATTCGCCTCTTCAAGCTGGACAAGCGCGCCAAGCGCGTGACCCCGATCGCCGTGCCGCTGGAAACCGTGATCTCCGAAGAAGCGCCGACGCTTGACGACAAAGCCGTGCGCGAAGCGATTTTCGAACATGCCTTCCATGCCGAACCGGATTCTGAGACAAAAATCAAACCGTTCGACAACCTTTTCATCCGGTCCAATCGCCTGGGGCAGAAGAATTTCTTGAAAGACCGCAAGGCCGCGGGAAAAGAAAAAGCCGAGCGCGAGCAGGACCGCGTCATTCTGTATCTCGGCGCGGGCGACGCCACGTTCAAGATCCGGCGCTTCTTCGATGCCGCGGCCGGCGAATGGATTTACGAGACGATCCAGGTGGACGGCGCCAACCGCCCGCTTCTCGGCACGGCGCGTTATCACAAGCTCCGCAAAAAAGACGGGGCCGTGAACCGCGACAACGTGATTCAGGGGCTCGACCTGCCGACGGTTCAGATCCCGCTGCTGGACATTCCGGAAGAAATGGCAAGGCTCGACCGCCGGCTTTACACAAGCGCCGTCGGCCTTCACTTCACGCCCCGCATGGCCGCGCTTAAGGAATTGAAAGCGCAGTACGACGCGCTCGCGGCCAAAGAAGCGGAGCTCAAAACGGTAAAAGCGCGCCAGCCCGAATCCGTGAATCCCGGAAAACTCTGGGAAGCGTTCCGCAAGAACAAGAATATTTCGGAAGCGCCGCGGCCGGTTTCCTTCCTGCTGCAGAGTGCGTGGGAAGAAACGGAATCCGCGTCACCGGAAGAAACCGCGTTCAACCGCGCGCTCGCCGAAACCGTGCGCGCGATCCGCAAAGACAATCCTTACATCGAGGCCTTCTGGGTGGAAATGGCGCCCGCGTACCACAAAACGGGGAAGGCCTATCCTGCGTTTTATGTCGTGGGCGTGAATTTCCGCGAACCGGGTGTGACCCCGGTCTACCGTTTCCTGGAAGCCAAGCCCGGCCAATTCGTGCCGGAAACTTATGAAGGCAATTTTGTGTCCTGGGGATTTCAAGCCATCGTGAAAAATATGATGCGGATGGGCTACGTTCTTCTGGGCGTGGAAGGCGCCGAGGCGCTGGTCGAAGCGCGCCGGGGCGACCTCGATGCGATGCTGGCCGTCGAAGACGAGAGCCATCCCTGGGACGTGCGCGCGGGCGTCGAAAGCTTTTTGCGTTATCCGCTGCGCCGGCACCTGGAAGACGCGCGCCTTGCCGGCGGTGCCTCCGCGGCGCTGGCTTCCAAGACGCAAGGCCAGCCCGGCACGATGACGGCCGGCCCCGCGTTCCTGGAAGTTCCGTTCCTCGCGGCTTCGCCGCTTCAAGATCAGGTTTTTGCATGGGCGAATGCCATTGCCTCGGCAGACGGCGTTCCGGACAAAGACAAGGCGCTGAACTTCCTGCGCTGGATCGATGCGAATCCTTCGCTCCGCGCTCTTCTGGGCTATCAGGATTTCCGCCTGCAGCCGCTGGGCATTCTTGCGCACAGCATTGAAAGCGCCGACACGCCGGACGCGGCAGATCTGGAAGCCGTAAAGCAGACGGCCGCGGCCTTCGCGGCGCTGCGCCCGGCTTACGGCATTTCCAAAAATGACGCGCCGCTGAAGCCGTTCAAAGTCCGCGAGGCGGTTGAAAAACCGGCGCGGCTGGAACAGGCGGAAGCCGCGATTGCCGCGGCGGCCACTGCGGTTACGCCGGTTGCCGAAGAACCTGAGACACTTCCGAAACGTTTTGCCGCGGAAGTCGCGGCGGCGGCCCTGAATCCCATCGACGGGATCAGCAATGCCGCGTGGTACGTCGAACAGATCCGCCAGTTGAACGATTCCGGAATTCCCGCGGGCCTGCCGCCGGAATGGAATCCGGCGCGTCTCGCGCAGCACGCGCATGATCTTCTCAACGCGGCCCAGAGCGCTTTCCCGGATCAGCCGCTGGAATGGGCTAATCTCGCGGAATTCCACATCATCCGCGCGTTCGTCTACATCGAACAGGCGGCGGTGGCCGACGCGGTCCGCGAAGCCGAGCTCGGGCTTTCTTTCTACGACAAGGCCCCGAACGCCGCGCGTCAGACGGAAATTGAAGAGTGGATCCTGATGCTGGATCCGTCCAATGCCAAAGTCCAGGAAAGGCGCAGGCTGAGAGGCGAATTGCGATCTGCCGCGCCGTTCGATGCCGCCGCCAATCTCTGGGTGCGTCATCTGCCGCTGCGGCCGCAGCCGGAAGTCACGCTGGAAATGATCGCGCGCGCGCAGACGGTGCTGAACGATTACTGGACCGGGCTGGGAGAAGCCGGAGCGGACGACTTGCGGAATGGCAAATTCCGGATCCCGCTGATCCACGACAACAATCTCGACGACGTCATGTTCCATCTGACCGGCGTCCAGAACCAGTATTACCTTTATTACCTGCCGGAGCTTTCCGCGGGTTCGTTCAAGCCTTATCTTGCCGCGGACCTTCTCGACGCGTTTTACGATCATCCCGAAAAGCTGAAAACGCTGCGCATTGTCATGGCTGAATCCACGGGCAATCAAGGCAAGGCCGTGGCGGAGCTGGTGCAGAACCTGAAAAAGCATCCGCGTTACGCGCCGTACGCGCAGAACCTCAAGGCGGTCATCTTTGTTCCTTTTGACGTGAGCCCGGCCAAGGCGCAGGCCATGGAAGCCCTGGGCGCGGTCGTGGTCCGGCGCGCATTCTCCGACGAGGAACTCTTACGGTACGTTGAAACCAATAATGAGGGAAGAGCGGCCATCGACGCCGAAACCCAGGCGCCGATTTTCGCGGAATACCGCGCCGCCAGTTCTTACGTCGAACAATACCGGGCGCATCATCCGGAAACGACGCATTACATCCGCCACGGTTCGCCCATGGGCATCGCGGCGTACTCCGTGATCATGGCCGAGGCGCTCGATCAATGGTACCGCATGCAGACGGCGGGCACGCCGAACGGACACGCCGTTTCTTCGGCGGACTTCCTGCCGTTCGCCCAATTCATCCGCAGCGAAAAAAGCTTCGGGAGCGTCCGCTTCTGGATTCCGGGCGGCTCGGGCGGCCTGGCCAGCGGGTTCCTGCAGGCCAAGCAGCTGAACGAGCTGATCGAGGTTTTCGTGACGCAGGTTCCGGGCGTGGATCACCTTTTCAATTCGCTCGCGCGCGGCTCGTTCATTCCCAAGCACACGGCGGTCTTCGACAGGACCGCGCTCCGCTACGTGGACGGCATCGCGGCGACCGCGGAACCGGAAACCTTCCGCATGGTGCAGAACATGGCCGACGCGGTCATGCGCGTGCCTTACCAGGACAACAACCGGATGGCGCGTATCGCGCGCGGCCTTTACATCCAGTATAGGGATGCCGGGGGACAGATGAAATTCGCGCCCGCGGAACTGGCTTCGTATCTGCCTTTGACCAACGCGGTATATGCCCAGGCCTTCGGCCGCCTTTATCCGCGCCTGCTGCATCCGGGGCGCCATGTCATCATTCCGATCACCGGCAGCACTATGGACGTTTCGCTGGTGCACGAAATCAGCGAGCTCGATTTCGCGAAATCGTTCGACGCGCTGAGGCATATCGGCCGTCCCGAGCTCCGGGCGATCACGCGCGGCGAAGCGGAGCAGCGGCTGGCCCGGAGTCTCGAAGTCGAATACGAAGCCAAGGTCGACGACATGGACGGCACGATCACCCGGAAGTCGGCCGTGCCAGACGAAATCATCGAGCGTTACCAGCGGAGCCTCAGGCTTGGTCATCTCCGCGCCCTAGCGACCGCGCGCAGCGAAGTTGTTTCGGACGAAACGCTCCGCGCTGCCAACGTCCTGGACATCGAGGGAACGGCCGCCCGCATCCGCGCGGGGCTCACGCCGCAGGAAGCGTCGCGGCTTATTCTGTTCCCCGAAAACGCGTCCTACGTGACCTGGAACGATTATGATGCGGCGACAGGCGCAACGCACCGCGTGGAGATCGATCTTGCCAAGCGCTATGGTGTGGTGCCCGCAGATCTGGTCATCACGGAAGAACAAAAAAACAGGCTGGCGCGGGAAACGGCGCAGGCCTTGAGCCCTGAAGGCCCGAGTCCGTATCGTGCGGTCAACTTCAAACGCTACGGTATTGAAGCCCACCTGCAATTCCCGGCAGGGATCGACATCACGGAAAAAGCCGTGATCGCCAACGGCGCGGCGCGGCGCGTGCAGGCCTTTTTGGACCAGCATCCGGAGCCGCTGTTCCGCAATTTCGAAGTTCAGGCCAGCCGCAGCACGCTGATCATTCAGTGGCGCGGCATCGACAAAATGCTGGCCGTCCGCTTCCTCGCCGAGCATTTCGGCTTGGACCAGGATAAGATCGCGGCCGTGGGCGACAAGGCTAGTAAAGAAGGCAATGACTGGCGCATGACCAGCCGCCGGGGCGGGTTCTCCGTGGCCGAGCACGACGACGAGAGCGAGTTCCAAGTACCCCTGAAGGTGGTGTGGGACCTCGAAGGGGCAGAAGCCTGGCTCAAGCTGGAAGACCAAATTAAATTGAAACCTCGCGCGGAGCTTCGCAGGGACGATCGTCAAGATCGGCCCGGAGTGCCGGCATTACGGGATGCCGGCCGGCTGGCACCTGCCGCTGTCATTCCGCCGCGGGAAACTCCGGCCACGCCGGAAATTTATTTCGCGAGCCACAAGCAGGGTATTCTTGCCGTGGCGAAAAACATGACGCATGAAATTTTCCAGGTGCTTTACGCGGGCCGCCTCTTCCAGGAAATTTTCGCGGCACGCATCGCCGCGGAAAAACAGCCGCTCAACATGGACCGGGCCGAAAAAGATGAGATCGCCGCGGGCTACGCGAAGCTTTTCCGCCAGGGCGCGCATGTCGTGCTCCCGGCCCGCGCGTTCCTCGAAATTTCGGACGCGGCCCTTCAGGAGTTTTTCAACCTGATTTTGAGAGGCTCGGAAGCGGCCGGCACGACCGCGCCCGCGATTTATTTTGCCGGCGACGGCGCGCGCGAGCTGAAAGCCAAGTTTTACACGTACGAAGCCCTGCATCAGGCCCGAGCCCAGAACATTTTCAACGTGCGGCTGCAGCAGGAGAGCGTGGTCGCCAACCGTCTGAAATCCAGGGCCGCGGCTGTATCGTTCCTGGCTGCGCCTGGGGAAGAAGACGCGCTGGACGCCAGCATCCCGGGTTTTCTCCTGGCCGCGGACGACATCCGTTCGCTGGGCGAGCCAGACAAAGTGCGTTATCTCTCGAACCTCACGCAGCTCGAACTTTTGGCCGCGGAAGAATTGCAGGATTCGCTGGATCACGTCACGCCCGCCGAGACGGCCAAAGTCGTCGGCGAATTCCTCACCAAAGTGGGCATCGACTACACCCAGGGCGCGGGCGGTTTTCTGGCGCCTTCCAAAAGCGCGCTTCTTTCCGATTCACTGAGCCGTTACCTCGCGGCCCGCGAACAGATCTCCAGCGCGGCATAACGAGCGCCTGAACCCGCTGCTCCGCTGTCCGGCAGGTCTGCGGGTTTAGCCCCCGCGGCCGTTGACCGTTAATAGAGAAAATGGCATTCCGCAAAGCGTTTCTCTTCCTCTTTCTTGTTTTATCCGCAGGCGCATCTTCACCGGCGTGGGCGCAATCTCCCCAGACGCGCGATCATGCCAAGGCCGTCGCGGACCTGAAGGCCTCTCTTGCCAAGGATCCCCGATCAAAGCCGCTGCGCAGCGCGCTTTCCGCCGCTCTCTCGGAATGGGGGAACTCCCTTTATGAAAGCGGCAACCGCAAGCAAGCCCTTCCGAAATACCTCGAAGCCGTGGAGTCGGATCCCGAAAACGGGCCCGCCTGGTTTATGCTCGGCGACCTTTCTTACCTGGAGCTGAGCGATTTCGGCAAAGCCGAGTACTACTGGAACAAGGCCATGCCGCTGGCGCCGCCGGAAATTCGCCGCGCAATCGTCGACCGGATTTCTCGGGGAAGGGCCGACCAGGCTCTCGAGCGGCGTTATCAGTCCCTTGAGACGCCGAATTTCGTCGTGCGGTACGGCGAAGGTTTTGATCCGGCCGAGGCGCGCCGTATCGGCACCTATCTCGAAGAGCGCTATGCCGTTTTGGCGGAAGAGCTCCGGACCCAGGCTTCGCGGCTGACCGTCATCATTTATGCCGACGGAAGCTTTGGGCGCTTGAGCGGCGGCCATGACGAGATTCTGGGCCTGTATGACGGACGGATCCGCATGCCGGCATCGCAGGTCAAGGGCCCTTATGAAAAAGTGATCCTGAGCCATGAACTTGCGCACGCATTCCTGCAACACCGTTTCGGAGGCGGCCTGCCGGTCTGGATCCAGGAAGGATATGCCCAGTCGAAGGAGCCTGAGCGCCCTTACAACCCTGCCGAAACCGAAGCGCTTCAAAAACTGGCCGAGGGCACTCTCTGGACGCCCATTCCCTATCTCGACCGGCGGTTCTCAAAGCCGGTCTCGGCTGACCAGGCTTCCGAGGCTTATCTTGAGGCACGCATGGCCGTCCGGTATCTGCTGGAAAATTCGCCGCAGGGTGAATTTGTCGTCTTTCTCGAGCGTCTTTCCAGGGGAGAACCCGTGGACAAGGCCTTTGGGGCCTCTTTCCCGAAGCTGGACTGGGACCAGTTTAGCCATGGCCGCGGTCTGGGGAAGATTCCGGATTAAAGTAAACCTAACCTTGCAAAAGGATTTAAGTTAGACCGAGCCGCATGCCGATAATCTAAGCCGTCAGAAAACCCTCCGCGCGGGACAAAAGCTTTTGGCGCGAAGGGGAAATGTCAGCTATGATTTCATCACCGGAGTGCCATGGCTTACCATCGCCTTCTGAAACTCGAAAAAGAGCCTTTCTCGACGAGCCCGGATCCGGCATTTTTTTACCGTTCGAAACATCATCGTGCCGCGCTTGCCAATCTTCTCATCGACCTGAGACTGAAACGCGGCCTTAGCGTCGTGCTCGGCGACATCGGGACCGGCAAGACAACCCTCGGCAGGAAACTGACGCAGATGCTCCGCGAAAGAAGCGGTTTCATTTTTCATCTCATCCTCAATCCCGTTTACGCGTCCGAGGAGCTTTTTTTTGACGCGCTGTGCCGGCGCATGGGATTGCAGGTGGCCTCGCCGCACCCGACCCTCGTTGATTATTGGGAAGCGCTCGAGCATGCGCTCTTTCAAAAAGGCGTGCAGGAAAAACAAACCGTCGTCATCATCATCGACGAAGCGCACAAGCTAACGCCGTCTTCGCTGGAAGCGCTCCGCGTGCTCCTCAATTACGAGACCAACGACACCAAGCTGCTCCAGCTCATCCTGCTCGGCCAGATGGAACTTCTGCCGCTCATTCAAAGCATGCCGAATCTCAATGACCGCATCAGCCTCAAATATGTGCTGAAGCCGTTGTCTGAGGAAGAGACAAGGCAGATGATCGATTTTCGCCTTAAAGAAGCCGGGTATCATTCCCGCTCGCCCTTGTTTCACGAGGGCGCAATCCGGGCCATCCACGAGTATACCGGCGGTTATCCGCGCAAGATTTCGCTGCTCTGCCACAAAGCCCTGCGTACCATGATCTTGAAGGGCCGCGGGATCGTGGACCTGGAAACGATCGAAGACTTGACACGCGAAGAAAGGGAAATCGGATGGGGGCCGGCGACGACATCCCCGAAGAACGTTTACTGCGTCTGATCGAAAAAGGCGAGGCAGGCGCCGTGTCTGCCGCGCCCGTGAAGATGACAGGTTGGAAAGGGGTGTTGAATCGCCTGGCTTTCCTTCAGAGGTTCGGAGTCCGCGCGCCGGACGACCGGATCCTCTTTACCCTCAAATCCTTGTCCGGATTGGTGTGGCTCGTTCTCGCGGGGCTCGGTCTTTATTTTCTGGCCGGAGTGGTTCCGCTGCCGCTGCCGGGACGTTTCGAACACAAGCAGGCGTCGCTTGCGCCCCGGGCCGTCTCCGACGAGCCTCAGCCCGCACAGGCGCTTGCGCTCAAGCCTGAAGAATATTATTTGGAACCGCTTGGGCAGCGCAATCCTTTTACAAATCAAAGCAGCGTGACCGAGGAAGAGCCGGCCGAAGCGCCGCCCACTCCGGCCGAAGTGCTCCACGGCATGGCCGAAGGGCTTTCGGTCGTCGGGATCAACCGCGGCGCGGTTCCGGATGCCATCGTCGAAGATGTCGTGAACAAGAAGAGTTACTTTATTAAGGCCGGAGACAAGGTCAAGGACATGACCGTCAAGGAAATCAAGCACAATAGCGTCGTCCTTACCTATCAGGGGGAAGACATTGAAATCAGCTAAGCGGCGCACGGCACGGAACCTCGGGCTCGCAGTGTTTGCTTATGCGGCGATGGCCTGCCTGGCGAGAACCGGTTTGGCCCAGGATCAGGGCTCAGTCCCGGAAGAGAAGGCGGCCCAGGAAAATGCCGCGCCGCAAAGCGCAGAGGCGCCGCTGGGGCCGGCAGGAGAAGCGGCCGCGCCTGTCGTCGGTGAAGGCATGGAACAGCTTATTTCCCTGGAGTTCCGAGGGACGGATGCCGGTGACGTTCTCAAGTATCTCGCCCAGAAGGCCAACTTGAATCTTTCGATCAGCAGCGCGGTCACCGGGCGGGTCAACCTGTTCGTGACCAACGTGCCCATCCGCGACATCTTCGACATCGTCCTGCGCAGCAACAATCTTGCGTACATTAAGAAGGGCGACTTGTACCACATCCTGACGGAAACCGAGTATAAGGAGCTCTACGGCGAAAAATTTTCGGATACGCGCATCGTCAAGACGCTGCGGCTCCAGTATGCGGTCCCTGAAATGGCATTCAACATGATGGATGCCATCAAGAGTTCGCTCGGACGCCTGCTCATCGACGAAAACTCGGGGACAATCATGATCATGGACACTCCCGAGAAGGTTTCGGAAATGGAAAGCGCGTTGAAGGTCCTGGAACAGCGAAGCGTGGTCAAGGTTTTTGACCTCAATTACGCGAAAGCGGATGAAGTCGAAGCCAAACTGAAGGACGAATTTGAAGTGAACAAGCTCGGCAACATCAAGGCGGACCTGCGCACCAATCAGCTCATCGTCAAGACCTTCCCGGACAGGATGAACGAAGTGACCAAGATGATCCAGGCGTTCGACCGCGTGACGCGCGAGGTTCTCATCAACGCCAAGATCGTCAAAGTCACGCTCTCGAAAGATCTCGACTCCGGCATTGACTGGAACAGCGTGTTTTCCAACATTGAATTCAACGGCGTCGACAAGGTCAAGGATTTCCGGCGGACGACGGACGCCACCACGCCCGGCGCGGAAATCCCGAACGTTACGCCGATCGAAATCGCGCCCAAATTGGGCCTTGATAAAAACGGGCCTCTGGGAAGCGATCAATTCGGTGAGCTGATTTTTACCACGATCAACCGGGACGGCTACGAATTGTTCCGTTACCTCAGGACGCTCGGAGAAACAAAAATTATTTCCAAGCCGCGGCTGCTTGTCACGGAATATCAGCAGGCGAGTATCCATGTCGGCACGCGCGAGGCTTATGTGACAAGCACGACGACAACCGGCACGTCGACCTCCACGACCGCGGAAGAAGTGCAGTTTATCGACGTCGGCATCAAGTTTACGGTGACGCCGCGCATCACCAGCGACGGGTTTATCGAAATGGCGATCAAGCCGGAAGTCAGCAGCGTCGTGCGCCAGCTCGCGACGCCCAGCGGCAACAGTATTCCCATCGTTGATACCTCGATCGCGGAAACCAAGGTCCTCGTCAAGGACGGCTCTACGGTGATCATCGGCGGCCTGCGGAAAAACGAGAAACAGAATGATGACGACCAGGTCCCTGGCCTTGCCCGCATACCCGTTTTGGGTTCGTTGTTTTTTACCCAGAAAAATGACCACCAGGATATGCAGGAACTGGTGATTTTTATTACGCCCCACATCGTCAAAGGAGATCATCTGGTCACCGGGGACGAAACGGAAATGGGAGGAGACTGGAAGGGCCTCCAGTCGTATAATTTTGAGAACGAGCCGGACGTTGTTCTTCCCGTGACGCATTAGGCCCGGCAGGTTCCTATGAAAAAAGGTCTGAGACAATTTTCCATGCTGCTTCTCGCGGGCGTCCTCGCGGCCGCCATGGCGGAGGCGGCGCGCGCCGAACCGGCGAAACAGGACGAGGCCAGCGATGCGGGAGCGCCGGCGGAAACCGTCCAGGCTCCGGAGGCACCCGCGGTTCCCAAAGAATGCGCGGTCCTCGAGCAGAAAATAACGTCGCTTGCGGCAGACCGCAATAACATTCTGGCGCAGGTGCAAGTCGCCTATCAGGAAAAGAAAGAGGCGCGGGAGGAGCTCGAAAAGGCGCAAAAACAAATCAAGGAGCTGACCGCCGAGCGGGACAAGCTCCAGGGCGAAGTGACGCAGGCCAAGCAGCAGGCCTTCGAACAGGTCGACAGCATGTACCAGAAAAACAGCGAGATGGCCGGCCGTTTGAGGACCGCGTTATGGAGCGGCGGAAGCCCGGCGAAGCCTTCCGCGGAGGAAGGGGAACCTCTTCTGAGCAAGCCGCCGATTCTGGAAGAAAAGGAACCTCAGGCCGCAAGCGTTTCTTTCGGACCTCTTCCCAAGGTGGAAAAACAATTACCGGAAACAAAACAGGGGGAATCCGCTGCTGAGCTCGCTGCCGAACGCCGTGAGCGAGCGGCCGTGGAAAAAAAGGTGAAGTCCCTCGAGGAAGAAATCGCGGAGTTGAAGCGGCAGCTCGAGCAGGCCAAGAAAGAAAAAACGGAGGCTGTCCAGGCCGCCGACGAATTGAAGAAGGCCGCTGCGGACGTTCCGGGCAAAGTCCAGGAGATAAGCCGCGAAAACGAAAGGCTCAGGAGCGAGAACGCGCAGCTCCACTATAACGTCGGCGTTGTGCTTGTCCGTCAGCGGGAATACGAACGCGCTGCAAAAGAGTTTCAGAGGGCTGTGGAGCTGGCGCCCGACCAGCCGCTGAGTTATTTTAATCTGGGCAAACTTTATTCGGAATATTTGGATGACTCGCAGAAGGCGGTTTCCTACTTTGAACATTACCTTCAACTGCGTCCGGACGCGGATGACGCAGATTGGGTCAAACAAAATATCGCCGTCCACAAAGCGTGGAAGGGCGATGACAAACTGCTCTAATTTTGTGGCAGCTTTTAACAGCCGCGTGTAACCTTGTGTAGTGTTTGAAAAGGAGAAAGTATGAAGAAGAAAATGGGTTGGATTATGGCCGCGGCCGTTCTTGTGCTTATGGGAATCATGCCGGTGTATTTGAAGGCCCAGGAAATGAGCGCCGAAGAAAAGGCAAAGGTGCTTGAGGCGGCCAATGACGAGCTTTATAGGACGGAATGGAAAATCACGGTCCTCCCGATGTGGGGCCCTAAAGAAAGCCGGAAGCCGGTTGATGACACGCTGCGCCTCCTGGACGGAAAGCTGCATTCAAAGGCGTTTTCGCAGGAGGGGTATGCGGATTCGAACGTGTCGGTCACAGTGCAGGACGACGGGATGGTCGTGGTCGAAACCATGCAGCGCAACGATAAAAACGGAGTCGTCTTCTGGCGCGGCGAGCTTTCCCAGGGCATTTTCCGGGGTGTCATCAGCAAGCAGGTCCCGGACAAGGGGACGCTGTCTTATTCCTTTAAAGGACAGAGCTCCAAAATGATCGAGCCGACTCCGACGCCCACACCCACACCTACGCCTACGCCGGTCCCGACACCCACGCCGTCGGTAGCCGTTTCCGCGGAAGCGCCCGCGCCCAAGGAACCGGACGCTGCCGTTCCGGGAACCGCTGCTCCCGAGAAGCCGGCGGAGAAAAAAGTAACCGCACCTTCTGAGGAACCTAAAGCGGCCCCGCTGGTTTCCGCGTCCGAAAAAATGAAAGCCAAGGCGGAAACTCCTGCGCCCGCGCCGAAGAAGAAAAAGAAACCGGCCGTGGCATAACCGGAGGATCATGACTTCGGGTTTTCCGGGTGTGCCGGCCCTCATGACGGAACATCGTCCTCCTTCCCGGTTGTCCGCCCGTTTTTGCGCGGCGTTTTTCGCAGCCCTTGCGGCCGTCCTTTTTTCCGTTGTCCCTCTTGTTTCCGGCCGTGATTACGCGGAAGAACAAACCCACGTCCTCAAAGGCGTCGTGACGGCCTTCCGCGAAGATTCCGTGTCCGTTTCCGAAACCGAAGACGACGAGAAAGAAGTGCGCCGTGAAACAGCTTTCGCGCTGACACCTGTCATCGAGTACGCCGGAATCGAAAGGTGGGACGATCTCAAGCTGGGAAACCACGTGATCGTGACCTACCGCGATAAGAGACTCATCCACGAAGGCAAAGACGAAAAGGGCGGGTCTTTTCAAGAGGCGTCGGTGATCGGGCGGGACATCATCCGCCTTGAAGTCACGGACAAGGACACAGGAAAGAAGCTGCTCAAAGCAGGCTATTAAACGGAAAAAGCGCCCGATGCGGGCCCGGAAAGTCCATGAAGCCTGATGCCGCGAGACCTCTAAAAGCGTTTTTTTTTACAGCCGTGTCATTGTTCCTCCCTCTTTTTGCAAAGTCCCTCCCGGCGCTCTATGCGTATCAGATCAAGGCTGTGCATCACGTCGTCCTCCGCATGGACGTCGATGACCTCGAAATAACGGCCCCGCTCGACCAGGAAGTGGACCCCCGGAAAACATTTCTGATGACCAGCCAGGAATGGACCACCGACATCGACCCTTTCTCGAATGTGGCCAACTGTCTTCCCGTAGAGGTTTATTTCCCGGATTCCAAAACCGTCAGGGCGGTCCGCTCCATGGCGGGCAGCGCACAAATCCTCCATGTGCTTGCGGTCGAGTTTGAGAGCGGCGCCACCGTCTACCGCGGCGTCGCCACCTTTGATGCCAAGACCTACAAGAAAAACATCAAGCTGCCGTTCATCCGGCGGGACCAGGCCTTTCCTTTGGTTCAGGCGCGTCCTCTCGACCCTTCGCAGGACTCGAAAGGCTACGGCTTTTTCAAAGCCGCTTTCCAGGACGAATACACGCTTTCGATCGAGCGCAGTCAGCCCGCGAAAAACAGGGACGTCGTGAATGAGGATACCGGAGAGACCGGGCTGCTCAACGAGGCAATGCCTCCCATGCGCGTGTCCTGGCAGGCTGTCGAGATCGAGGGCTCGCGTGTGCAAAGCGGCATTGCCAGCATGGCGCATTTCGCGGCTGATACGAATGCCTATCTTCTTTCCCGGATCGAAGATCTCAGCAAGGCCTTTCTGGTTTTGGGATACACGGCCGGGGAGGGAGCCGCGGCGGATTCACTGAGCGCGGCCCGCGGCGTGATTTCCGAACCGGACCAGGTGAGTTTTTACCGCGGCAGCGTGGGAAGCGAGAGCGGACAGCAGGTGGATTTTTCCTGGTACGTGGTTGAGCTCCCGAACCCGGGCGATAACGTCCAGCAGGGCAGCGTCCATTTCGAGGATTTTGAAAACGAAAAAATCGTGCCTCTCGCGGACGTTCATCCGGAACTCGCGCTTGCCATGGTCACCGCCTCGGTGGCGCCCGGGGATTCCGGAGAAACGGACACGCTGTCGCGGGGCGAAGGCCGTTTTGCCGCGGAAATTCAGGATTCCGGAAAGCTTCGGATCACGCGCGGCCTCAATTTCCATGCTTCCGCCGCCGACGTCAACTGGCAGGTGGTGGATTTCGCGCCGCTTTCCTTCGAAGAGCCTGCCGAAGGAGCGGTGTGGACCGTGGGTGAAAAAAACACGGTCCGGTGGAAACATGCGCGCACTCTCCTGCGCGGGGGAAGCGGTGAAGACGGCGTTCACCTGGTCAATTTGTCCTTGTCGTTGGACGGCGGAGCGGACGGATACCGTCACAAGATTGCCTCCGGTCTTCCCGCCTCGGCAGACCAGTATCCATGGACGCTGCCGGAAGAAATAGGCGGCAAGAATCCCATCGGATTGCAGCTGAAGTTCCGCCTCGAGGACAAAAACGAATCCGTGCGCAATACCGCGTTTTCGGGAACGTTTGCGGCAAAGGGCCTGCTCGACCTGACCGCGCCGGACGGAGGCGAGACCTGGTATGCCGGAGAGCAGGATTACAAAATCACGTGGAAATTTCAGGGGAAAATCGGAAACGTGGCTTTGTATTACGACAAGAGCGGGGTTGCCGGCGAAGGCGCTTTTCCCGAGGACAACAAACTTGCCGTGGTTCCCGCGGGCAGCGGCGGCCTTGGTTTTTATTTGTGGCGGCCGGACCCGCGGATGAACGCGCGTGAAATGCGCATCCAAATCCGGCAGGAGGGCGAAGGCGGTGCTTCCGACATTTCGAAGAACTCCTTTTCCGTGATTCCGCGCGTCGAAATCATCGATCCGGTCTGGGGTAATGAAACCTGGCAGGCGGGAACGGACCAGATGATCCGGTGGAAAACCACGGCCATTCTGGACAAGGTGAATCTCTCTTACGCGAAAGCAGGAACCGAAGACTGGGTGCCCCTTGCCAAAGAAATTCCCGCGCCAACCCCGGGCGAAGGGGCCTTTCGTTGGAAAGTTCCGGACGAAACCGCGGGGCAGGACATCCGCTTCAAGATCGCGAAGGCGGATGACCCAACGATTTTTGATACGTCGCCGGACGTGGGCAAAGAGGCTGTCGCGGTTTTGCCGTGGGTGCGGTTTGCCGAAGAGCCGCCGGCAGGCAGGCTGTGGCACGTGGGCGAAACGCTCAAATTTTCCTGGGCGAGCGGCGGCAAGACCGAAGTTTTCCGGCTGGCTTATTTGCGGCCGGGAAATACGGCATGGGAAGACATCGCTTACGTCAAAGCCGGCGGTCATGCCTTTGAATGGCAAATCCCTGACTTGATCGGCTCCGGACTTCAAATCCGCATCGAAGACGTCAATGCCCCGGCCGTTTCCGATGTCCTGAAAACCCCGCTCGAAATCGCGGCGAGCCTTCATCTCAAAAGCCCCGCGGGAGGAGAAAACTGGATACGCGGCCAGGCGCCCCCCGAAATCACGTGGGACTGCGGCGGCAGCGTGGGCAATGTTTCGCTGTACTATCTCCTTGCCCAGGCGGACGGCAGTGAACAAGAGGAGCGCATTGCCAAGGAGGTGCCATGCACCACGGGCAAATGGAACTGGACCTTGCCGGACAAGACTTCCAAAAGCGTCCGGATCAAGATCCAGCAGGAAGCGGACGAGCGCGTTTACGACATCTCAAAACCGCTGGCGATCAGGCCCGGCTTGACGTTTTCCGAGCCCCATGCGGAGACCCAGATTTTTTATGGCGGCCGTCCGGCCGAGATCGCTTGGCGTTCCTCGGGCACTGTCCCGGTTTACGGTTTGTCCTATGCCCTGCAGGGAATCCCGGGATGGATTCCCGCCGACGAACACATCGGCGGCGGGCCCGAAGGGGAGTATCACTATTCCTGGACCGTGCCGGGCTCGCTTCTGGGAAAACGCGTCATTTTGAAAATCGAAGATGTGAAGCAGCCGGAGGTGTCGGTCTCCACGGCGGAAACGGGGATCCCTGTCGAATCGTGGATCGAGCTTTTACCGATGGATACCGCGCGGGCCTACCGCCCCGGGGAAAGCGTTATGCTCCGCTGGAGTGCTGCCCAGGACGTTTCCTTTATAAGGCTGCAATACAGCGCCGATCAGGGCCAGGGATGGACCGACCTTGCCGTTCTCCAGAGGGAAGCCGGCAGTTACGAATGGCATCTGCCCAGTCCGGGAGACCAGGCCCTTCAGGTCAGGATTGCAGACCTGAAACGGCCGGAAATGCAGGCGGTTTCCGGCATTCTAAGGACCGTCAAAGAAGAAAAGGCTTAGGAAGGCTTTTTTCCCCAGGGATTTGACAGAAGCACAGCGATGGGTTACGGTTGTATCGTTAAGTGTCAAATAGTCGATCTTTCTATTCGTGAACTGAAAAAGGCAAACTATCCGTAAGGGTAGGACGCAAAGCCATGGGCCCTATGAGGGTCGCCAGGCCGCCAGTCGAGCATTATGACGGTGTCTTCAAACGTCCTCCTTCTTCGGGTGGGCGTTTTTTTTTGCCTTAAAGAGGCGGACACTATGAAAGCATTGCAGGAAGGATCCGGAGCCACAGCGTTGACTCAAAAGGATCCGTTTTTTTTGTGTCCCGCCGAAAGTGCCAGGCACCCGGGCGATTTTGCATCCCAAAAACCGGCCGGTGCCAGGCACGCTGAGGATATGGCGGTAATTTTTGACGCACAGAAGCGGTTTCCTTACTTCGCGATTCACGGAGGCATCCATGCCTAGGCCTCCGCGGCTGCATGCCACCGGCGTTCTTTATTATGTGAGCCAGCAGGGCGTTCAGGACCGCCCGCTTTTCCGGAACGAGCAGGACACCGCGCATTATCTCGAACTTCTCCGCGAATATAAGGCCAAACACGGCTTCAAGCTTTTCGCCTACTCGATCGCCTCTTCCGGCATTTCTCTTCTCGTCGAGCCGTGTTCGGAAACCACGATCTCCGAAATCATGCGGGACATTACCTCGCGCTATTCGAAGTACTACAACGCGGTCTACGGAGGTGACGGGCCTTTGTTCAAGGGGCGCTTCCGCACCTGCATCGCGGACAAGGAACAGCTTTCCCGCCTCGTGCGGTTTGTGCACAGCCAGCCGGTCTGGGCCGCGCCCGGCAGCGTCTTCGGGGACAGCCGGAACCTCTTCCTGGAGGAACAGCCGGCGGGGCATCCTTTGAAAGACGCATTGAATACGGAAATCGCGGAAATCGAAGCGCACTTGCGCGAAATGGCCAAGCCCATGGCATCGCTTGTCGAAGTCATGGAAGCTCAGGAAATGGAAGAAGCCGCGCAGGAAGTCTCCAAGCCGTTCCTGGGTCCCGAATCTTTCGTGAAGCGCATCGCGCAGGCAGGGAAAGAGATCCATGAAAGCAAGGCGGCCGTGGGGGCGCCGACCGCTGTCCCGCCGGCACCGCTTCCCGCGGGAATTCCCTTTGCTGCCGTGCTCAAGGCTGGGGCGTTGTTGGCATTCGCCGGAGCTTTTGCGCTCGTATGGAATTCAGGGTTTCTGCGCATGCCGCATAAAGCACCGGCCGCGTCCTCGAATGTTCTTGCGGCTGCGGCCGAAGCGAAATCCGAGCCGGCCGCCGTGTCTCAAAAGGCGCAGCGTCTCGCTCTGGAAGGCAGCACCTGGGACGTCCAGATCATTCCCATGGCCAAGGAAGAACGCGCCAACATCGAGCAGGACGCCCTCATTTTCAGCGGCAACAAAGTCGAATCCCATTTCCTCGCGCAAAAAGGCTTCACGCCCACGCATTACAACCTGACGATCAACACCGACGGCGGCATTACCTGGGAGACCGTACAAAGATCGGCCGCCGGCGAAGTCGTGTCCCTTCGCGGCGAATGGCGCGGCCGGGAAATGACGGGCGTGCTCAGCTACAGCATGGACGAGCAAGCGCACGGACAGCAGCCCAAAAACTTCAACTTCGTAGGAGTCCTGCGGGGAGGAAACTCATGATCCGCATCGGCCGCAAAAAAAAGTTCACGGCATGGTTTCTGGCGGCGCTGGCCGGCATGCTTTGCGCGGCCGCGCGTCCGGCTGTTTGCGAGGAGCCGGCGCAGCAGGAACCTTTCCATGTGAAGCACGTCGAAGGCACGGTCGTGGCCAGCACCCGTTATAACCTCAGCATCGAAACCGCGAAGAAGGGCGGGATCGTCAGCGAGATGGTGCTTCCCGTGGATGAGAAAACGCAGATCCGCGGTTACGGAAGGATTTCTGACATCCGGAGAGGCGATACGATCTCCGCGCAATACAAGCAGACTTATCAGACCGACGACAAAGGCAAAGAAATCGTGACCGGCGCGATGGCGACCGACATCAACCTGGTCCGCAGCGCAAGCTCAGGCAAGCTCGTTTCAAAGGAAAAGGCGAGATGAGAAACGAAAGCGGACAACCTCAGAAGCGCAGGAAGTGGGACTGGAAACGGCTGGGCCGGAATGCGGTCGTGTGCGTCCTCACCTTCACGATGAACATCGTGGGCGTTCCGCTGCCTCCGCTTCCCGTGCAGGTTCCGGAAGCCGTTCAGAACTATCTCACGGACATCCTCGGCACGAAACCCGGTTATGCCTATCAGGTCAACCGTGTGCTTCGCGGCAGCACGACGCTGGCCTCGGGAGCAGAAAACGCGCAGCAAAGCCTCACCTCGCTCCTGGGCGGGGTGACGCTCAACGTGTCCAAGTCGCTTCTCATCATGTCGACGTCCACGGCGGGCAGCCGC
>DATJFP010000085.1 GCA_035495615.1 Verrucomicrobiia bacterium
AGCGGCAATTCCGGATTCACGCCGCCCTGGATCAGCACCTGCGTGCCGCCGAGATCGACCAGCTCCTGGATCTTCTGAAAAATCTGTTCGTAGGTCAGGACGTAAGCTTCCTTGTCGCCGGGACGGCGGTAAAAGGCGCAAAAGTCGCAGTCGACCACGCAGGCATTGGTGTAGCTGACGTTGCGGTCCACGATGAACGTGACCTGGCCCGTGGGGTTCTGGCGCTTCACGAGCGTCTGCGCGGCCTGCCCCAGCTTGAGCAGGTCCCCGGAATAAAGCAGGACGCCCTCTTCCTGGCTAAGCCTTTGCCCGTCGAGGCGCCTCGCGAGAATTTCGTCGATTTTGTCCTGAAGACCCGTCACGTCAAACCTCTTTGAAGAATTCGATTTTTTTCGCTTTCGGCGAAACACCCAGGCGCTGCGCGAGGCGGTAGAAAAGCTCGAGGCCTTCCATCACGCCTTCGTCCAGATGAAAATTGAGATTGAAAAAATACCCGTAGACCTTGGGAAATTTAGGATCGAGAAACGTGATGTTCATCGCTTCTTTCAAAAGCCCTTCCAGGTCCGTAAGATTGCGGTCGCGGCTCTCGCGCAGGTCCTTGAGGATGAGCGCCACTTCTTCCGGATGCGCCTGGGCGAAATCGCGGCGCACGGCCCAGACCGCGAAGCAAAACGGTTTTTCGGTCCAGTTCCACCACAGCTCGCTCAAATCGTATTTGTAGACAAATTCGTCCGGCGCGTAAAAAAGCGCCTCGTCGCCGATGACCAGGGCGGCCTTGCATTTGGAAAGCGCTTCGTCCGGGCCGGCCTGGGAAGAAATGAATTCATTTTTAAATTTGAACTTGAATTTCATCAGGACGCGGAGCAGCGTGGCCGAGCTGAGGCTCTGGCGCGTCAGAAGAATGGTTTCGCCGTCCAGCTTTTCGATCGGAACTTTGGAAAAGAGCAGCACGCTTCCGGAAAAATCGCGGGCGCCAATAGCCAGATCAGGCAGGAGCATGTACTGGTCCGCATGGTTCAGGTATTCCAGAGAGGAAATCGGGGCCAGGTCGACCTTCCCCTTGCGCATGGCCAGGTTCACCTTGGTCGGATAGGCTTCGTAGAGCTCGTAGGCCGAGGCCTTCCAGGCGGCGCCTTCGAAAAGCCGGTGATAAAAAGGAAGGCAGTTGATGTAGGAAATTTTCCCGATGCGCACCAGCGTTTTGAGCCCGCCCATCTTCATCTCTTGGCCTCCTGAAGCCGTCCCACCCAGCGGGGATAAAGCGCGTGGGAAATGTCGAGTTGATCCAGGACTTTGCCCACCACGAAGTCCACGATTTCTTCGATCGTTTTGGCGCCCGAGTAAAACCCCGGCATGGCCGGCACGACGCGCACGCCGAGGCGCGCGAGTTTCAGCATGTTTTCCAGATGGATGGCGGAGAGCGGCGTTTCCCGCGGGACGATGACGAGCCGGCGGTTTTCCTTCATGACGCAGTCCGCGGCGCGGTGGATGAGGTTTTGCGAAATCCCGGCAGCAAGCGCGCCGAGCGTGCCCATGCTGCAGGGAACGATGGCCATAGCTTCGACAGGATAGGAACCGCTGGCAATGGGGGCCGCGAAATCGCGGACGGAATGGACTTGAAGCTTTCCTTCGAGGTCACGGCCGAGGAAAGGGGCCCAGCTTTCGAGATGGAGAGGATTCGAGACCGGAGCGCCAAGCTCTTCGGCGATGACAAGGCGCGCGGGATCGGAAACCACGAGATCGACCTTGCGGCCGGATTCGAGCAGGACCTGGACCAGCCGGATCCCGTAAACCGCGCCGCTCGCACCGGTGAGCGCCACAACAATGGGTTTCACTTTAAGACCTCCGAATCCAAAGATCCGTCAGGGTGGCTGCAAAAAGGCCGAGGCTTATGATCGCATTGAGGGTGAAGAACGCTTCCTGGATCTTTTTCAGGCCGAACGACTTAATGAGCCAGTGTTCGCGCACCAAGAGGATGACTACGGCCGTCAGTCCCGAAGCATAAATCCAGCCCAAACCCGCCTGCCAGCCCATGGCCGCCCAGGCAACCACGGTAACGCCATGGAGCCACGCGGTCACGCGCAGGCTTTTTTCCAGCCCGAAACGCGAGGGAAAAGAAAAAAGGCCCTCACGGCGGTCAAAATCCACGTCCTGAAGGGCATAAATGATATCAAAACCCGCCACCCACGCTGTAATCCCGATCATCAGAAGGCCGGGAACCCAGGAAAAATCGCCCCGGGCGGCGATCCAGCTTCCATAGGGGGCAATGCCGAGTATGATACCCAAAAGGGCATGTGAAAGCCACGTAAATCTTTTCATCACCGGGTATAACCACGCGAGAAGTAAGGGAAAAACTGACAACTTGAAACACAAGGGACCGAGGATCCACGCGCTCACTTCGAACACGGCAAAAAACATCAGCGTGAGGGCCCAGACAAAGGGCCGGGAAAGTTTTTTCGCGGGCAGCGCGCGGCCGCTCGTGCGCGGATTGCGGGCATCGATGGCAGCGTCGATCAGGCGGTTGGCGCCCATGGCCATGCTGCGGAAGCTGACCATGGCCACCGTGATCCAGAAAAAAAGCCGGCCGCGCGGCATGCCGCGTTCGGCGAGAAAAAGCCCCATGTACGCGAACGGCAGCGCGAACACCGAATGCTCGAACTTGATCATCTCGAAGTAGATCCGGGCCTTCGCAAGAACCGGCGATCTCCCCTGCGGCTCGGTCATGCCGGGCCTCCCTGCGGCACAAACTTCCGGGCCAGCCTGCGCCCGAGCGCGGCCGGCACCTGCACCAGCACCGCGAAGGATTCGCCCTGCCAGGACTTGAAAATCTTTTTTAAGCGGACGATTTCATCCATTTCAAAGTATCCCGATTTTTTCAAAAGACGCAGGGCTTCGGCTCCCGCTTTTCTTTCCGTCATGAAACGCACCGCCGCGCGGATCCACAAGAGGCCGAAAAAAACGCTGAGCAATTTTCCCGCCGCGGCCGGAACGCCCGGCACCATGGACAAAACAAGCGCCGCCCAGGCCATGGCCGTGGCCGGAACTTCCCAGAACGGATTCGAGAAAAACGATTCGGGCGATCCCAGGCTTCCGGGAAAACGCGCCCAGAGAGCGGCTTCCCGCGCGACCGCGGCAATTTCCCAGAGGCTCACGCCTTCATACAGCGGCGCAGAGAGGGTCATTTTTTTCTCGGCGGGGTCCCGGGCCGCGCGGCCGCGTTCGATGGACGTCGCGGGATAATCACATTCGTCCAGAATGAAACGCGCGGCCTCGCTTCCGGTGACGCGCCGGCGGTTCAAATGCGTGCCGTAGCGGAGAAAAGCCACCCGCTGGACAAGGCAGGCCATGACCGAGGCCAGGAGAAACAAAAGCGCGGCTGTCAAAATTCCTCCGCTATTCTTTCAAGGATTCGAGGCGCGTCAAAAGATTTCTCATGTCCGCCGGCAAATCCGATTCGAAATAAAGCCGTTCATGCGTGGTCGGATGCCGGAATCCCAGCGCCCTGGCGTGCAGCGCCTGCCGGTTGATCCACGGCGACGCCACGCCGTACAGAATGTCGCCCAGCACGGGATGGCCGAGATACGACATGTGCACGCGGATCTGATGCGTCCTCCCGGTCTTGGGATAGACTTCCAGCAGCGTGGCCCTGTCGTAACGCTTCAGAACCTTGAACAGCGTGGCCGCGTCTTTTCCGCCTGAAGGCTTCACGATGACTTTTTTGCGGTTCAAAAAAGCGCGGCCCACGGGTTCTTCGCAAATGCCTTCCTCGTGCTGCACCGTGCCCCGCACGATAGCCTGGTAAACGCGGTCGATGGAATGATCCTTGAACTGACGCGCGAGAAAACGGTGGGCCCTGTCGTTCTTGGCCACGACCATGATGCCGGACGTGTCCTTGTCCAGGCGGTGCACGATGCCCGGGCGCATGGGATTGGCGCAGCGGGCCAGCCCGTGCGCGTGAAAGAGCAGCGCGTTGACCAGCGTGTGCTCGAGGTTGCCGTGGGCCGGATGCACGACCATGCCCGCGGGCTTGTTGACGACGATCAGCTCCTCGTCTTCGTAGACGATCTCGACCGGAATGTCTTCGGCGCGAGCGGTCATGTCCGGCTTCAAATCCCAGGACACTTCCACCTGGTCCGCGATTTTGACTTTGTAATGCGGGCTGACTTCTCTGCCCTGGACCTGCACGCGCCCTTCTTCGATGAGCTTTTTGATCTGCGAGCGGGAAAAGCGCTCGGCCATGACGGTCGCCAGAAAAATGTCCAGCCGCGACCCTTCGTATTCCTCTTCGACGGTGATCTGCTCGCGGTCCATGGCTAGCTTTTCCTTGCTGCGCGGGTTCCGAAAAGATAAAGCGGCAGCGCGGCAAGGAAAAAAGCAACGCTCAGCCACTGGTTGTATGTCAAGCCGAAAGCCTTTGGATTTTCCTGCCGCACGCATTCCACGGTGAAGCGGATGAGCGCATAGAGCATGAAATAAAGCCCCAGCACTTCCCCGTCAAAACGTTTGCGGTCGTACCGGCGGCGCAGGAAAAAAAAGAGCAGAACATTCAGCGCCGCCTCGTAAAGCTGCGCGGGATGCCGGGCCGCGCCGCCGTCGTCCGGAAAACGCACGGCCCACGGGAGCTCGCAAAAATCTCCTTTGCAGCAGCCGTTCAAAAAACATCCGAGACGGCCGAACGCATGCGTCAACGTCACATAAGGGATCACGAAATCCAGCCCCTTCAGGGGAGAAATGCCGCGCAGGCGCAGAAAAATCCACACGGCGATGATGGAAAAGATGACGCCGCCATAATAAATCAGGCCGCCTTCCCAGATGGCAAACAGCATATAGGGACGCCCCGCGTACTCATGCCAGTTTTGAAAAGTATAGAGAAGGCGGGAGCCGAGGAAACCCGAAAGGAGAACGACAAAAACCAGATCGAAGACGAAATCAGGCGGCGGAAAGCCCTGGCGGCGGGCTTGACGGCCCATGAGGAAAAGCGAAAGCAGGACGCCGGCCGCGACCGACATCCCGAAAGAATAAATATGAAAAGGTCCCCAGCTCAGGAGTATGGGTTTCATGGTGGATCACTTTTTCAGGATGCGGGGGTTGATTTGCGGAACTTGTCGCACACGAATTTCAGCAGGTAAAGGCCCACGCCCACGGTGATGGCGCTGTCCGCAATATTAAAGACGGGCCAGACCTGAAAATCAAGGAAATCGATGACCGCATGCACGCGGCAGCGATCGATCCAGTTGCCGAGCGCCCCGCCCAGGATAAGTGCCATGGAAATCTGGGCGGAAAGCCCGTCGCCCGCCAGGCGCGGCCCTGCCAGAATAAGAAGGACGATGCTCAAGCTGATGACCGCGAACAAAAGAAGGCCGCTGTTCTGGAAAAAGCCGAACGCAATGCCTGTATTATAAATGAGGGTGAAATGGAAGACGCCCGGAATAACGGGAACGCTCTGTCCCAGGGCAAGGTGGCCTACCATGAAGAGCTTCGAAAGCTGGTCGAGAAGGACCGTCAGGAAGACCGTGGCATAAAAACGGACTAAGAGGCGGGACGTTGTTTTTTCTCCTCGATTTCCTGGCACTTGATGCAATACGGAGCATAAGGCATGGCCAGAAGACGCTTCACCGGGATCGGCTTGCTGCAGGGCTCGCAAATGCCGTAGGTTCCGTCCTTGATCTTCCGCATGGCATCGTCAATGAGATTGAGGATGTTCTGCTCGTTGGACGCGAGGCCGAGATTGAATTCGCGGTCAAAATTGTCCGTGGCCATATCGGCCATGTGGAAGGAATAGCCGGAAAGGTCGCCCGCCGCGTCGCGCTGGCTTTTGTTCAGAGCATCGCCTTCGATATGCTCGAGGCTGCCCGCGATCTTCGAGCGCAGGTCTTCGAGAAGCTTCTTGAACTTGCTGAAGTCCTTCTTGTCGATTTTTTCTTCTTTTGCCGAGGTTTTCGGTTCGCTCTTTTTCTTATTAGGCATAAAGACCCTCGCGGATAGGTGGTAAAAAAAGAAAGCGTATTATAAAACGTTTACCGTCAAAAGCAATAACTTTCTGGGGTCTGTCCGGGGAGCGTAACCCCGCGGCATTACTCCTTTTCCGCGGCCTCTTCTTCGGTGAGCACGATGTCTTCGGCGGGCTGGAGAGGGTCGATTCCCCTCTTCTTCATTTCCCGGGTCATGGCCTTGATGAAGGCCTCGACGACTTCGGGGTCGAATTGGCTTCCGGCGCAGCGGCGGAGTTCCTTGAAGGCGGTTTCGATGGGCCTGCCGCTGCTGTAACAGCGCGTGGAAACGATGGCATGGAAGGCGTCCACGACCGCCACGATCCGCGATTCGACAGGGATCTGGTCGCCTTTCAGGCCGCGCGGGTAGCCGGAGCCGTCGAAATTCTCGTGGTGGCAGCGGATGACTTCGCGCACTTCCTTGAAATCCGTGAGCGGCTCCAGGATCTTGGCGCCCTTGTCCACGTGGGTCCGCATGATCTCCCACTCGTCCGGCGTGAGCTGGGAAGGCTTATTGAGGATGCGGTCGGGAATCCCGATCTTGCCCACGTCGTGAAGAATCAGGCCCGCGGACAGGATGTCCTTTTTACGTCCCGACAGATCCAGCCCCATTTCGCGCGCGGTGATGAGGCCGAGGCGTTCCACCTGCCCGATGTGCCCGAACGTGTAGGCGTCCTTGGCATAAACTTCCGACGCGAGCGAGCGCATGATTTCATAATAGGTCTTCTGTTCTTTGTCCCGGAGGTGCTTGACCTGTGACAGCTGGTGCTCGAGCTCCTGTTTTTTCTCGACCAGGCTGCGGTGATATTCCGCGGCCTTGATGGCCATGGAACAGTCCTGCGTCATGATCTGAAAAAAAACGATGTCCTTGTGCGAAAACGGGCGCTTGTCGCGGCGTTCCCCGATCAGCACCAGCCCCAGCAGGCTTTTCTTGAAATAGGCCGGGACCACAAGCTTCAGATGCAGGCTTTTCAGCACGCGCAGGATCTCGTCCGCTTCCGCTTTAAGGTCTTCGTTCAGCGCGGCCGCGTGCGCCTTGAGATTTTTTTTGAGCACGGACTCGGAAAGATAATCTGCTTTGAGCAGCGACTTTTTGGGGGCCGGATGCACGAACCAGCGAACAAGAGGATGGTCGGTTTCGAATTTGACGAGGCTGGCCGGAATGCGTCCCGTGCCTTTGGAGTCCACGAAGGAATAATGCTTGCGGTCTTCCTTGAAGACCATGATGCCGGTGTGAGAGATGTTCATTTCCCGGTCGAGATACCGGGTGATCATACGGAGGAGGCGGTCGGGCCTTTTCAGCCGGACCATGCTTTGGGAGATGTCCCTTAAGACCGCCTGGTAATCAATGGCGGACGCCTGTTTCATTAACGGTTCCCGGTCAGAAGCTCGATTTTGTCCTGCACGTCTTTTTCGAGGTATTCCAGGCTGAGCGGCTTGGTGATGTAATTGTCCGCGCCCAGGCGCATGGCCTCTTCGATCTTCTCGCGCGTCTCGATCGCGGTCACCATGATGACCTTCGTGCGCGGAAAATCCTTTTTGATCTGGCGGAGCACGTTCATGCCGTCCATGCCGGGCATGTGGATGTCCAGCAGCACGACCTGCGGCAATTCGGCCTGGATCATCTGCAGGGCCTCGGGCCCGTTATGCGCGGTGCGGACATCAAATTCCCTTTCTTCGAAAAACGCTTTCAAGAAATCGCAGATTTCCACTTCATCGTCGACCACCAGCAGCTTGCTCATACGGTCCTCCTAAAAGACTCTGATGTCACGTTTCGGGAAACAGGGTTAACGAAACCTTTTCCTCTGCGGAGGAAATCGGCTTCGAGGCTTCGAGATACGGAAAACGAACGATAAAAAGACTTCCCGCGCCTTTGCGGCTTTCGGCCCGGATCGATCCGCCGTAACGGTGCACGATCTGCTTGGTGACGAAGAGGCCGAGCCCGACCGCGTCATGGCGCGTCGTGAAAAACGGATTAAAAAGCTTGTCGATGTGTTCGGCTTCGATGCCCTGCCCCGTGTCGGAGATCTGGATATCGATGATCTCGTCGCGGGCATGGTAATTCATATCGATGTGGATCTTTCCCTGGGAGCCGATCGACTGAACCGCGTTGAGGATGAGGTTTAAAAACACTTCCCTGAGCTCGTGCACGTTCCCGTAAAGCGCCGGGATCGTGCCCCGTAGAGACTTCGTGATTTCAATCCCGTCCAGCGAGGTCTGGTACGACACGAGCGCGATAGTATCTTCGAGAATCTGCTCGAGCCTGAGGCTCTCTTTCGGCGCTCCGGACCCCTGCGAAAACATCAAAAGCTTCCTGGTAATATCGGCCGCGCGCTTGGTTTGCTTCACGATGGTTTTGAGCACTTCCTCGACCTGGTCGTTCATGTGTGCGCGGTCTTTTTTGAGGAGCAGGACCTGCGCCTTGCCGGAGATGATCGTGAGCGGATTGTGGATCTCGTGGGCGATGCCTGTCGCCAGCTGTTCGATGGCCTTGATCTTCGTGCTCTGGATGAGCTGCGACTGGATGTCCTGCAGCTCGGAATTTGCGAGCCTTAATTCCTGCACGCTCAGCGCGTTGTGGATGTAAGTCGCGACCGGCGCCGCGAATTCCCGGAAGAAATGAAAATCGCTTTCGTCAAACACCGCGTCCGGCACCTGCGCGGAAAACGCGATGAGGCCCGTGAGTTCTTTTTTCACGAAAAGCGGGATCACCCACCGGCAGCGCAGGCTCTCGAAATCATGCGTGAGCTTGTTGGCTTCCTGCCAGGCCAGCATGCGCACCACACGGTCGCGCACGATGACATGCGTGCCGTTTTCGCGGACCATCTGGAGCAGCGGCGAATCCTGCGGCAGACGCACGCGCCGGTAATCGGAAACATTCCAGCCGAAGGCGGACGCGATCTCGAAGTCCCCTCGCACGCGGCTCGGCACGACGAGCGCCACGCTTTTCAGCTGCATGACTTCGCCGAACGTATTCACGACCAGGTTCGCAAGCTCATTCAGGTCGAGGATGAGCGCGAGTTCTTCGGTGAGATTCATGAGCGTGATGTGGCGGAAGCTCTTCTTCTTGAAGAAGTAATTCTTGAGGAACTGGCTGCAGAAAGAATCCAGCGGCTTGTACACCACCAGGCAAAGCGCGGTCATCAGGAAGACGGTAAAAAGCGGCTGGGAAAGCCACGGCGAGGGGAAAAACCGCGCTGGCAGGCGGGAAAAAAGATAAAAGCTCACGGCCCCGGTCAGGAACAGCGCGGCTCCGACCAGGATTTTTCTTGCGACTACTTTACGCTTCTTGAAATAAAAGCTCATCGCCTGCCCCGTGAAAATTTTTGAATCAAGCCTTGATGGCCTCCACTGCGTCCAAGCACTTGTCGCACAGGCCCGAATGTTCCTTGTGCGTTCCGACGAAAGGCGAATACGTCCAGCAGCGCACGCATTTCGCGCCGTCCGCCTTTTCCACCGACAACGTGATTTTTGCTCCCGCGCCTTCGCCGAGGTACGGCACCTGTTCTTCGTCCTGCCGCGCGCCCTCGAGCACGTGAATCTGCGACACGATGAAAACGCGCCGCAATTCGTCCCAGTTCTTTTCCAAAATGCGCGCCAGCCCCGCGTCTCCGACCTTGAGGTACAGCTTCGCTTCCAGGCTCGAGCCGATCATCCCGCTCTCGCGCTTTTTCTCGAGCGACGGCGTGATGGAATCCCGAATCGCGCGGATGTGGGACCATTCTTCGTAGCCGTCCCAGCGGCGCTCTTCCGCCTGCCACAGGCTCTCATGCACGGACTTCACGCCGCTTTCGATCGGAAACGAGCGCCAGACTTCGTCCATCGTCAGCGGAAGAATGGGCGCGAGCCACTTGGCCATGTTGCGCAAAATGTAAAAGAGCCCGGTCTGCGCCGAACGCCGCAAGGCGCCGTCGCGCCGCCCCGTGTAGAGGGTGTCTTTCAGAATGTCAAAATAATACGAGCTCAGCTGGACCGTGCAGAAATTATAGATCAGCTGGTAGATTTCGTGAAAGGCAAACGACGCGTACGCCTCGTCCACCTGTTTGCCCAGCTTGTCGGTCGTGACGATGGCCCACTTGTCCAGCGGGTTCAGCACTTCGAATTCTACCGCGTCTTGGTCCGGGTTGAAATCATATAAATTGGCCAGGATGTACCGGAAGGTATTGCGGATCTTGCGGTAGGAGTCCGCCAGCTGCTTCAGAATGTCCGGGGAAAGACGCACGTCGAACTGGTAGTCGCAGGATGAAACCCACAACCGCAGGATGTCGGCGCCGTATTGTTTCATGACATCCTGCGGGCTCACCACATTGCCCGCGGACTTGGACATTTTCTTCCCTTCGCCGTCCATCACGAAGCCATGCGTCAGCAGGCCGCGGAACGGCGGCGTTTCCTCGATGGCCATGGCCGCCGTGAGCGAGCTCTGGAACCAGCCGCGGTGCTGGTCCGAGCCTTCCAGGTACAAGTTCGCGGGATAGCGCAGCTCTCCGCCGGTTTTTTCCGAATGGCGCAGGACAGCCTGATGGCTGACTCCCGAATCAAACCACACGTCGATGATGTCTTCGTCCTGTTTGAGATTCGAGGAACCGCACTTGCACTTGAATCCTGACGGCAGGAAGTCCGTTGCCGGGCGGCTGAACCAGGCGTCCGCGCTTTCTTTTTCGAAAACTTCCCGGATTTTTTTCGCGTCCGCGGGAAAGCTGGTCTGGCAGTCCAGGCAATGCACCATGGGAATGGGCACGCCCCAGTAGCGTTGGCGCGACAGGCACCAGTCCGGGCGCGTCTCGACCATGGTACCGATGCGGTTCTTGCCCCAATCGGGCGTGAACTTGATTTGATTCTGGATCGCCGCGCTCATGCGCTCGCGCAGGTCTTTATGCTCGATCTTCATGAACCATTGCGGGGTCGCCCGGAAGATGATGGGCTTTTTGCAGCGCCAGCAATGCGGATACGAGTGAGAGTATTTTTCCTGGTGCGCCAGCGCGCCTTTTCCCTGAAGGATCTCGATCACCTTCGCGTTGCCCGCCTTCAACACGTGGAGGTTTTCCGCTTCCGGAAATTCATTCGTGAATTTTCCCCAGTGATTGACCGGCGACAGGATCGGAAGGTGGTTCTGGATGTACCCGTACACATAGTCGTCTTCACCATGGCCCGGTGCGATATGCACGATGCCCGTACCGTCGGTCGCGGACACGTAATCGGCCATGATCACTTTGGATTCGCGGTTCAAAAATGGATGCTTCGCGGTTTTGCCGGCAAAGGCCTTTCCTTTTTGAACGCCGAGTTCCTTGACCTGGCTCCAGCCCAGCTTGCCCTGGAGTTTCCCGAGCAGTTCGCTGGCCAAGATGAATTTGCCTTTTTCCGTTTCGACCGTGACGTAGTCGAGATCCGGATGAAACGCAAGGCCCACGTTGGCGGGAAGTGTCCAAGGGGTGGTCGTCCACACGAGGTAATTCAAGCCGGGCGCATCGGACGCCGGGAAAAGCACGTACACCGTGTCGTCCAGCTTGTCTTCGTATTCCAGCTCCGCATCCGCGAGCGCGGTTTCGCAGTCCCAGCACCAGGGCACGGGCTTGAGGCGCTGCTCGATGTAGCCTTTGTCGTAGATTTTCAAAAAGGATTCCGCGATCGAGGCCTGATACGAATAGTTCATCGTGAGGTACGGCTTGTCCCATTCGCCGAAAACGCCCAGGCGCTTGAATTCCTCGCGCTGGATGCCGACGAATTTTTCCGCGTACGCGCGCGCCTGCTTGCGGAACGGCACGCGCTCGACTTCTTCCTTGCGCTTGCCCATGTCTTTCAGGCATTGGTGTTCGATCGGAAGGCCGTGGCAGTCCCAGCCCGGAACGTACGGCGCGTCGTGGCCCTTCAGCGTCTGGTATTTGACGATGATGTCTTTGAGGATTTTGTTCAGTGCATGGCCGATGTGAATGTGCCCGTTCGCGTACGGCGGGCCGTCATGCAGGACGTATTTCGTCTTGCGCTTTTTTGAAGCCTCGCGCAGGCGCGGATAAAGCCCTTCCTCTTCCCATTTCTTCAAAAGCTCCGGCTCGCGTCGCGCGAGGTCGGCTTTCATGGGAAATTCCGTCTGCGGAAGATTCAGCGTGTCTTTGTAATTTTTTTCCTGCGTCATAAATTAAACCGCCGCGATAAAGCTCTCGACGAGCTTATCGAGTTTCGGCCCGGCTTCATTGGCCGTTTTGATGATTTCCTTGATGTTCACGGGCTCCAGATGGTCCGGATCGCAAAGGTCCGTGACCACGCTGAGCCCCAGCACTTCCATGCCCATGTGCACGGCCGCGATCACTTCCGGCACCGTGGACATGCCGACAAGGTCCGCGCCCATGCCGCGCATCATGCGGTATTCCGCGCGCGTTTCCAGGCAAGGGCCGCTCACGCCGAGATACACGCCGCGGCGCAGCGAAATCTTTTCCTTACGCGCGGCCGCTTCGGCGATTCCTGCCAGCCGCGCCGAATACGGCTCGATCATGTCCGGAAAGCGCGGGCCCAGGCGCTCGTCGTTGGGCCCGATCAAGGGATTCGTCCCCATGAAATTAATGTGGTCTTCGATCAGCACCAGCTCGCCCTTGCGGTAGGCCAGGTTCAACCCGCCCGAGGCATTCGTCACGACAAGGACCTTCGCGCCCAGCATCTTCAGAACGCGCACCGGGAACGCGACCTCATCCATGCTGTAGCCTTCATAATAATGAAAGCGCCCTTCCATCGCGGCCACGGCTTTGCCGGCCAGCGTTCCGAACACGAGTTTGCCCTGGTGCGACTCGACCGTCGCCTGCGGGAAATGCGGCACCTGATCGTAGGCGATCTCGGTCTTTCCTTCGATCTTGCGCGAAAGGCCTCCGAGTCCCGTTCCCAGAATCACGGCGATCTCGGGCTTTGCCTCGACGGCGCGCGAGACGGCTTCGGCGGCCTCATCGATGCGTGCAAGGAGATCATGGCCGGATTTCTGAACCTGCTTCATGGGCATGGAGATTTCCTAGGCCGCTCCGAACTGATAAGCCGCGGTGAGCAGGATCCGGACCAGCACGGTATTGACGAAATGCAGCGCGATGAAAGCGACGAGCGGCGTCATGTCGAGCATCCCGATCTGCAGCGGGATTCGGCGGAAAGGCGCGAGAATCGGCTCCGTCACCTGGTTCAGGAACTGAACGATCTGATGGTAAGGGTCCACGGGAAACCAGGAAATGATGATCCTCGCGAAGATCAGCCAGTAAAGGAGCTGGCAAACGCCGTTGATCAAAAAGGCCAGGCTCTTAAAAAGTTCCCCGAAAATAAACATCGAATTCCTCCTTGGTTCCTAAATGTTCAGGCGCCGCGTAATTCCCGGCCGCGCTTTTCCGCGGCCTCGAACGCCTGCAAAAATGATTCCTCGACGCCCTTGTCGGCCAGCACTTTGAGCGCGGCCTCGGTCGTCCCGCCTTTGGAAGTCACCATCGCGCGCAGTTCCGCCGCGCTTTGCGCGGAAGCCTGCGCGACGAGCGCGGCGCCCACGGCCGTCTGCGCCGCGAGAAGCTCGGCGGTTTCCCGCCCGAGTCCTTTTTCCATGGCCTTCTTCGCCATCAGCTCCATGAGCAGGAAAAAATAAGCCGGCCCGCTGCCGCTCAGCGCGGTGATCAGGTCAAAATGCGATTCGTCGAGCCGCACGGTTTTCCCGCAGGCCGAAAAAATTTCTTCCGCGCAGTCCAGCCCGGCCCCGGACGAAGACGCGAGCGCGGTCATGGACTGCCCCACCTTCGCGCCCAGGTTCGGCATCGCGCGCACGAGCACGGATTCCCCAAGATGCTGGCGCAGCTTGTCCAGCGACATGCCGGCCAGAATTGAAATGACGATGTGCCGCGGCCCCAGCGCTCTCTTCAGCTCCGGCGAAACCGAGGTGAGGTCCTGGGGCTTGACCGCGAGTAAAACGATGTCGGTTTTCTGGACAAGCTCGGTATTGGAATTTGCGGCATGCACCCGCGCCTCTTCCGCGAAACGGCCGGATTTGGCGGCGTCTTTGTCAAACACCCACAGATTTTCCGAAGCCACGAGCCTGCGGGAAAGAAGGCCGTCGAGAATGGCGCTGCCCATGTTGCCGACGCCGACAAGACCGATTTTTTTTCCCTTCAGAGCCATGACGCGTTTTTCCCTTGGATTTAAAAAAGGCGGGTTATTGTAACACAAACCACTGTAAGGGGAAACGGTTCGATTACGCCATCAGCTGGGGGGCTGAGTCCTAAGCGTCGCTTCCCAAGGCTTAGGCTGCGGAGTCGAAGAGGGCTTGGACTTGGTGCAGGAGCTCAGCATGCCGGGTAAGCAGGTCGGCCGCGCTGAGGATCACTTGAGGCAAGGGCTCCGGTGAATCCAGTTCGCCGAGGGCGGCGAGAAGAGCGCTCGCCTCCTTGAGGCGGCTGCCGGAACCGTCGGGCAAATCTTCATGGACGAAAAGGGTTTCGGGCCTTGTTTCAGACGGCCACGACTGACGGATTTGGCCGAGCCGTCCGGCATCGTCGGCATAAACCAGGAAGCGGGATTCTCCGGCAGTTTGGAACCGGGAAAGCCCCGCGTCGCCCGGAGCCAGGACGAGCAGATTGACACCCTTGGCCGTATCCGCTTTTTCGGCCCGCCGGCGCAGGATTTCCACGCGCAGCGCGTTTTCGAGATCGCGCCGGTCCCCTTCCGCGCCGGGCGCGGCTAATACGATCATGGCCTGCGGATGCAAGGCCGCATAATCGGCCAGCACCTGAAGCTCCGCTTCTTCCGCCCGCGGCATGCGGCCGTACAAGCGGAGGATCCGCGCGGGCGAAGTCTCCGCGGCGCCGTTTGCGGCAAGCAGGGACGCGGGCGAAACCGCGCGCCACACCACGGCGTCTTTTTCGTCGGGCGAAAGCCCGTCGAGCACGAGTTGTTCGAGATAGCGGCGGTAAGCGGCGCCGGTGTCCCTCACGCCCGCAATGCCTTGCGCGCCGGCGGCGGCGAATGCGAATTTCAAGGCGCGTCCGCCGAATGGCGCGGCCAGGGCAAAGGCGCGTTCTTCATCAATCGCGATCGTCCCGCGCGAGTTCAACAGATCGCGCAGCTCGGAATGAGCTTCACTGAATTCCTCGTGCGTGGAAATGCGCGGCAGCCCGCGCTGGTAGAGCACGATCGAGCCGTCTGATGCGATCCGCGGCGCCAGCCACTTGGGCGTTCCGCGCACGTAATTGAGCCCGGACGTTTCCACGAGCGTGCCGAAATCCTTGCCGCTTTTTTCGCCGCGCACCTGCCCGCGGGAATCGATCGAGACCGACACCTCGCTCCTGAGATCCGCCATCGAATCAAGGCCCGGGCCGCCTGAAGCGGGAAATTCCGCGGCCGCGACATGATAGACTTCCTTTCCGTTTTCGCGGCGCTCGAGTTTCAGCGTCAGCACGACGAGCGAATCCAGCGGCTCTCCGAGATTCGGGCCCCCTTCGATATCCACTTGCGCGTTCCATCCCCGGCGGGGATCTTTGATGAGTCCCGCTTTGCCGATGACCGCCGCGCCGTAAAAACCGTGGGTCTTGATCAGGTCCTCGTAATCGCTCCAGCGCCCGTGAATGGCCGGCATCTGATCGGCAAAAGTCTTGCGGTAAAGCGCGAGAAGAGGCAAATGCGGCGTTCCTGAATTGAGGAATTCCGCCCGCTCGCGCGAGGCCCGGCCTACGAGCCAGTTCAGGGCAGTCTCGCCTACGCCATGGCCCGCGTATCGTTTATACATGGGAGAACCGGGCTGGCCCAGCGGATAAAAATTGAAAAGCCGGTAGACTTTGCGCTCCCCGGCGCGGGGAAGATTTTCCGTCCACGAAAAGCTGTCCGCTTTTTCCCCGGCGACCGTGACCTGCGCGGAATAAGTCTGCGCGCCGTCGGCAAGCGAACCGTGATGCACGCGCAGCTCGACCTCTTCCTGGCCCGCCAAATTCCCGAGAAAAACATGCGTCTCCCCGTCGGCGGCATAGCTGTAACGTTCCCATACGGAGCCGGAATAGTCCGCGACTTCCGTGAGCCGTCCCTGGGCATCGTATTTCGTCACACGGCCCGAGGCCAGATTGTCGGCAAAGTTCGCGAGCGAGAAAAAGAAATCGCGGTCGTCCGGATTCAGCGGGCGCTTGTCCTGCGAAAGCGTCCGGAATTCCTGCTGCGCGTCGTCCCATTCATAATGGAAGCGTCCCGCTTCGCTTTCGATCCGGATTTTTTTCGGCTCCAGGATAACGTCGATCTGCGCCTTATCGCCCGCCTTTTGCAGCCCCGTAAAATGAGCGCGGCTTGTCCCGCCCTTCATGGCTTCGCGAATGCCGCGCGCCATGGCAGCTTCGGGCCTGATACCGGGCAAGTCCCGGGGGAAACGCTCTCCCGCAATCCACAAGTCGCCGTCCGGGCCGCTCGCCAGGCGGATCGTGATGGAAACGCGGACGCCGCCGTTTTCCTGGAACACCTTGTAATCTTCTTCGGGAGGTCTGAGCTCCGAGCTTCGAGCGAGGAGAGCCTTCTCAGTGCCGGACTCAAGAGAGTCCGGCCGGAGCTCCGCACGACGAGTGCGGAGGGTAGTCTCGGTGACGGGCTCAAGGGAGCCCGTCCGGAGCTCCGCACGACGACGGGCTTTTATGCTTTTCACCAAAAGGAAAGTCTGGAAGATGCTCTGGATCGTCTCGTCACTCGCCTGCGGCCGGGCGGGATCAAAAACTTCCGTGTGATCCCTTCCCGTCATGACGAAGACGTATTTCTTGCTGCGGGCCGCGTCCGAAGCAAGGACATGCTCGAAATATTTCCGGCTCACGGCATTGGAAATTTGCGTGGCGCGCTCCAGGTATTCTTCATGCGTCCGGTAATAAGATTCCCCGTCGTTCGTCACCCAGTCGAAAAGCTCTTTCATCCGGGCATTCAGCGCCTGGGGATCCAGACCGAAAGCGGTGGCCGCGGAAACGACTTCCGGCAGCGGCGTCTCGAAAGACACTTCCTTGCCCGTCATGGCAAAACGGTCCAGCAGGTTCATGCCGGCCATGTCCCGCAGAACGTCCTGCGCGTTTTCATAACCCGCCGCAACCGCGCGCAGGATGGGCGGCGCGTCGATGGGGGCAATTGGATCCTCCACGACGATCCCGTTCGGGCGGGCATGGTCCACGGCGGCCTTGAGTTCCGGAGTCTCATTGATCGCCGACGCCGGCCAATCCCAGCCTTCGATGAGGAAAAGCCACTCGCCGGGATTTTCGATGCGGGGCAGGATCTCCTTCTGGAACTTTTCGAGCATGCGCCGGTCTCCGGCATAACCGTGCATGCCGCCCATCGCGAGCACGCGATGCGCGCCCCATTCATATTCGTTCAAGACGGGCTCGCCCCCGCCTTCGGCGGAGCGCAGCTCAGACAATTGAAAGCGCGCGGCGTAATCGCCGGTTTCCGCGAACAACGCCGCGTGTCCGGCTTGGAACAGCGCCTTCAGGCCGGGCACGATCTTTTCCATTTCCGGCCAGGTGAGGAACACCATGCGCTGGGCCATGTCGCGGCGCGGGCCGTATTTGGCCGTCACGATCTTCTGCGTGATGTCATAGCGCTCTCTCCGGACGGCCATGAGGTTCTCTTTCACGTTCGTATCGAACGGTAATCTTTCCACCTCAGGCAGGGCAAGATTGAACATGGGAACAAGGAAAGGCAGCGCGGGCTCGGCGTTTTCGATCAACCGGATGTAATTCCCCATGCTGGTGTGCATGACTTTCGCAGGATCGCGCAGCCCCTTCGCCGCCCAATCCGCTTCCGTCATGCTGAGGACTTGCGCAAGGATGCCGCGCAGCCTTTCGGCGGGAACGGCTCGGGAAGTTTCGCTGCCGTTCTCGTCAAAATAATGAAGGCCTTTGAGCATTCTTCCCATGTATTCCAGGACGGCTTCGCGCGGCGTCTTCCAGAAGATTCCGCCCCGCTCGGTGTTTTGCTCTGCTTTGTAGCTGGCTTTGAAGTCGTGCAGGATGGGATCGAGCATGAGGGCCAGGCCCCACAGCATGAGATCGTCCTGCGCCGCGGCCGGCCGCGTGCCCTTAAATCGCGGAGAAAGCAGCGGCTCGCTCGATTTTCGCAGGTCCTGCTGTTCGATCCATTCCGCGAGGAATCTTCTTGCCGCGCCGGCGAGGATTTCATTGTCTGCCGGACGCACACCGCCGGGATCCATGTGATTGCCGAACCAGCGGATGTGCAGGCTCATGGCCACGCCCAGGATCCAGTCCCGGAGAACGCGTTCCTGCAGGCTGCCGCTTGCGAGGAGGGCCAGTCTTTCCGTCTGCGCGACTTGATCGAGGGGCGAAACATCCATCTGAATGATTTTTGTGGTCAGATCGAAAACGCGGTCCCAGCCGCGCTTTCTCCAGTAGGCGTGGAGCTGCCGCCCGATTTCCTGCCGGCTCAACTCCGGAGGCGGCGTGGTAATCCAGAAACGCACCGCGGGTTCCAGCCAAATCTGCCAGGCGGCTTGCGGTTCCCGGACATCATCCATGAGCGCAAGGATTTTGCGGAGATGCTTTTGCGCGTCCCGGGGATGATCTTCGAGATAGTCCAGCATTCGCAGCTCGGTTTTGTTGAAATCGATCCGGAAAAAATAATTCGAGGCCGGAAGCATGGCTGCGAAGTTGAAAACACCCTGGAACGGCTTCTCATGGAGGAGCGGCCTCTTCTTTTCGGGGAATTTCGCGTCGAAAAGTTTGTTTACGTTTTTTCTTTCCCGGTCCACCACGGCATAGCCGCCCGTGGGTTTCAGCAGCCCGGCAATATTATCCATCCATTCCGCGGCATCGCCTTGGACTGAGGGGCCTCCGGACAGATCCACGAGCGTGACCAGGTCCATTTTTCCCGCAAGGCCCAGGCGCTTCACGTCCAGCGCACCGAATTCGCTTTCGATCGTCTGAATCTGAAAGTCGAGCTTCAGTCCGGCCGCGTCCCGATTTTTCAAAACGTCGCGCACTTCCTCCCAATCGCGTACGGCTTCCTTGATTCTCAGCGGGTCCATTTCCACAAACGTCACTTCCCTGCCCAGAAGCGCGAGAAGAAGCGGCAGCATGCGCATGCCGCTTCCGGCCACCAGCGCGTGCTGGATGGGATGCTTGAGGATTTCGTCCATCATGGCCTTTGAAAAATTCAGGTCGTCGATGCCGAAGCCCCGCGTTTCCTTGATAAAAGGAATTTCTTTGAGAAGCGCGTAAGCCTTTTCCAGCAACGCGGCATCGGTTTCAGTTCGCAGCTCGGTCCGCCAGGAGAGTCCCCGGTAAAATCTTGCGTAAGCGCCGATCAGACCTTCCCCGGCGAAGCCTGCGGCGCGCGCGTCGTGGAGCGGGATTCCGGCTTCGCGGGCAAACGCGGCAAGATGCCCGGCCGAATGCGCGTAAAGCCGGCCCTCTTTGGCCAATTTCAGCCGCACATGCGCGTTGATCATTTCTTCCATGGCATCGCGTCCCGCGATCTGGAAAGCCGCCCAGTTGGCCGCGATCTCGCGCGCTTCTTCCGGCCCGGAAGCGCCCGCGTCCATGAGCGCCAGCAGCCCGTGGCCGATTTCGTGGGCCGCGGAGCCGAGGCCGTGGACGTCGTTGGCTTCCTCCAGCAGGTTGCGCAGGTTCAGGACGATGCGCTGACGGTCCTCGTCCCAGCGCATGGGATTGTCCGCGTCGTCGTCGATGGAAAAAACGATGCCTTCCGCCTGAAGCCTTCCGTTGATGCCGGGATGCTCGCGCATCTTTTCGTTCAGCGCCGCGATGAAGCCGCCGTACTTTTGTTTCAATTCCCAGAGGCGCGTCAGGGTTTTGCGGAACGCCTCGGGCGCGGCCAGCGCGTCCCCGAGAAAAGCGTAGCCGCGGTCGTGATTGTTGAGCCGGGTGAGCTCATCGATGTCGCCGTAATCGAAGAAGCCCGCCTCGATCCATTCCCGCAGCAAGTCCCGGAATGTCCCGATCCGGACGTCCGCCGCGCTCAGGTGATATTTGGCCAGCACCTCGGGATTGATCGGCTTGAGCTCCGCCAGCGCCGCGGCCAGCGTCCTTTCCAGAGGCTCCGGCAAGGAACGGAGCTCGGAACGTCCGGTTCCGAGAGTTTTCTCCGCAACGAGCTCATGGGAGCTCGTGCGGAGCTCGGCATGCTGCTGCGCGGGCCGTTCGAACGCGGCGGGCTGGAAATAAAAGAGCAGATGAAGCGGATGCGGCGCGACGGGCGGCTGCCCCGTCAGCTGCGCAAGCCGCGCATAGGCGGGCTGAGAACTCTTCATCATGCGCAGGTGCAGGAGCGGCAGCGAGAGTTTCTGGCCGGGCAGCGTGTGCCAGCTCCCCGCGCCTTTGGCGATGACCGCGACGCCGTCTTCCCAGGCCTCCATGAAAGCGTCGTGCAGGCCGCCTTTGGACAAATCCGCGCCGAGCATCGTGGAGCCGTCGGTGATAACCGAAAGCCGGCCGGATTCCAGATACGGCGCGAGTAGCGGATTGCCCCTCAGGCCGGCCGCGGCTTCGTCTTCGGTGACGTCGTCGCGGATCACGCCGTTTTTCGCCACGACCGCCACTTTGAAGCCCTGGCGCAGCAGCCACTCGATCACGAGCTGGTCCATGACGAATTCGCCGTGATTGTCCAGGAAGTAGAGCACGGTCTTTTTCTCCGCGGCTTGAAGCTGCCGGAAAAAGGATTCAAAGCCTTCTTTCCCGAGCGCCAGATTTTCCGATGTGATGCGTCCGAATACTTCCGCCATCTGGCCCGCAAGGTCCAGACCCGCGTTGATCCCCGCTTTTTTCATGGCGTCGGGATGCGACGGATCGATCAGGTTGCCGATGCCCGCATACAAAAGCGCGGTCCAAAGCTGCTCTTTCGGATCCGCGGACTGGAACACGCGCTCGCGCAGCGCCGGGTAAACGTTCAGGAAAGCTTTGTCGAGCTCCTGCTTGTAGGAAGCATAGGCGTCGGGAACGCCGGAATACCGGTGCACGATCTGCTGGGCCACGGCTTCGAATTGCAGCAAGGTCAGCTTGTCGGCCTCGGGATGATGTTCGAGGACGTCCAGCAGGGCCAGCACGGTCTCGCGCTCGGGCGCGGCCGCACCGGTTTTGTCGAGATGCTGTTTGGCCTGGAGGATCTTTCCCGGTTTGGAATCTCCCGGCGGCGTCCCGCTGCCGTCCCAAGGCGTGTCGCCGATGCGCGCGTATCCGGGCATGTAGTCCCGGGCCGCTTCCTCCGGCGCGTTGCCCCGTTTGATTTCCTTGATCATCGCGTCCACGGTCTCGCGCGCGTCCGGGAAAGTCCTGCTGAAAAGATGCGTGACCAGATTTCTTTCCAGAGACGATTCGGCGCCGGCTTGCGGAATGCCGGGAACGAAGGTTCCGTCGAAAGAGTCGAAGCGCCCCGCAAAATGGCGGTAACCTTCGGCCTTCAAAACCTCATCGAAGGCGTCGAGGATCGGGCGATGGTCTTTTTCCGACTGCGTCTCGCCTGCCGGAAATTGAAGGACGAATTCCACGCCCGGCGTGCTGTCACGCAGCCAGCGCCGGATCACACCGGTCCAGACTTTGCGCCATCCATCGTACCAGGCCTGATAATGAACGTCATCGCGCCGGTCCGCGTCCGGCGTTTTCAAAGTCTCCGGCACAAGGTCCGCGGGCGCATCACTGAATTTCATGTACGCGCCGAAATTTTCCAGGTAAATCGTGCCCGGCTTCACGGGCACCGTGTCGAACGTGAAAAGATTATCGATGACGTGCCTCATGTCCTGTTCGCGGCCGAGGTATTCGCGCAGGCCGTTCATGACTCCGGACGTAAATTCATCGTTGTCCACGGTCACGATCTTGCGGCCGCTGTTCAGGATCTGCGTCAGGTACGGCATGGGATCATGGGCGAGATAAAGAATGGGCGCCGCGTTCGCGCCGGCGTCCGCGTTTTTCATGGCGGGCGTGGAGCGCTTACCCACGAGACCGCCGCCTTTAAGCTGCAGGTAGGCGTAAACGCGTCCCGATAAGCGGGAGAACGCGACGCCCTCGGCCGAACGCGCGTAGCGAATGAGCTGGAAATATTGTTCGGGCCGTCCCGGTAAATCCTCGCCGCGGTTGCCCGCCTGATACGTGCGGCGCAGCGCGTCGTAAGCGGCCTGATACGCGCCTTCGGGATTTTCCCGGTCGTTGGCCAGGTTGAATTCATGCAGCAGGACTGAGGCGATCGTGGAGAACGGCGTCTTGCCGATCACGCCGACACGGGAAAAATGAGAAACCAGCTCGGTATCGCGGCTTTGATAGAGCGCATGGATGCGCTCGTCAATCATCTGATAGTAACGTTCCGTTTCCATGGTACGGAGTTCAGGCCGTTCGAATTCCTGCGCGATATGGCTGTTGCGCCAGTGCGTGATAGGCCTCACTTGCGGCGGAGTTTTCTGCATCCAGCCCCGCGCTTCGAGCCACAGCCTCACCTTCATCCAGAACACGTCCCAAAGCGATCCGCGCATCAGCGCGTCCAGCATCGGCCCCAGGCTGACCTTTCCGTTCGTGACGAAAATATGCCGCGGCCTTTTGTAGAAAAAACGCTTGAAGGAATCCATCATCCCCGGAGAGCTCACCGTAATGCCGGTAACGTTCATGGCCTCGCTCAAGTGAGTCAAGCCGGTATGCACGGTAAGCACGGCGTCCGCGAGTGAAAGCGCGGCCGCGAGTTTCACGTGGTCATTCGGGCCGAAGGAAACCAGCTTGGAGAGATACGGCTCCCCCAGATCAGGGGATTCCAGGATTTCGCGCCGGAGCATCGCGTAAAGTTCCTGCGCGTACCCAAACGGCGGCTCGTCGTCGCCGGCTTGCGCGGGCAAATGACCTTCGTTGATGACGATGAGTCCCGGAAAATGCCGGATCATGTCTTTGAGGATGTCGGCTAGATCGGGCAGGTTGCGCCACCTTCCGGTTGTCCCTCCCCGGACGAACGGATTCACATACAAAATCGGGACGTCGGGAATTTCCCCGCGCCCGATGAGACCCTGGCTGACAAGGTGCTGCTTGATTTTTTCCGCCAGCAGCGCCCGCTCCCCTTTCACGTTCGCGCTCAGCCGATCTTCGGTAATGACCGGCGGCCGCGAAGGCAGTTCGCGCAGGCCGAGCGTTTTCAGAAGCCGAACGCGTTCGCCGTAGTCCGGCAATTCATGATTAAAGGCGGGCAGCTTCAGCTCCTCGCTTCCGGTCCGGAGCGCGATGCCGTACTGGTTGCTGGAAAGCACGGGATACTGAGTCCCCCACGGGATCAGGGACGTAAAACGGTCGGAGGCATTGATGACGATGAGATCGCTCCGGCCGCGGCTCTCCCGCAGCAATTCCCGGATCCGGTTCTCGTCCGCGACTTCCGCAGGAACGCCGAGATCGAGGATTTCCAAATACCCGCGCGGGATGATGACTTTCTCGAGCGCGGGGAAAAGTTTTTTCAGCTCCAGGAAAGGCAGCGACTGGACCGTGGGATGGCTGATGGAGCCTTCATCCACGAGAAATACGGCTTCGCGGAAACGGGCCCGCGCTCCGGCGTTCAAAACATTTCGGGCGCTGCGCTGCGGCGGATTCGCGGTAGCGCGGAGCTCAGCCCTGTCTTCTTCCGGGTCTTCGTCCACCCAGCGTTCCCGGATGATCTCTTCGAGCTTTTCGAGTTTCTGCAGCGCTTCGTAATAATGACCGGATTCGCCGATCAGGACGAGGCGGGAATTCGGATTGATCTCTGCGGGCGTCAGCGCCTTGACGCGGTTGCGCAAGGCCTCGGTCCTCACGCGCACGTCGTGAATCGTGTCGAGAATGCCTCCCACGCCGCGGGTCCAGTCCTGTTCCTCCAGGATCATGCCATGGGTGAGCAGGACCCCATGATGGAGTTCTTCGGCCTCGCGTTCCAGAGCGCGCGATTTGTCCGTCGGTTCCGCGGGCGGCGTCCGCAGCGTGAATCCCAGCTGCAGGTGCTTATGCCCGTTTTCCAGATGATAAGAAACCGGATACAAGGCCGCGTTGATCAAAGCGGGCAGGCTCTTTCCTCTCATCGCCTCGACGAAATCCGAGAGAAGCGTGTCGATGTCCCACATGAGCATCAAATCGGGCGAGGCCTGCCGCAGCAGATCCGCGCTTTGAGCGACGCGCTCCCACACGATGGCCAGCTGGTTGGAAGCGGTCATCCAGTTTCCGGCGTCGATTCTGTTCCGCGCGTTGTTCAAGGCCGCGAGCGCCATCTCCAGGTCTTCTTCCAGGCCGGGCCATTGCCTCGAAAAGGGGCTGCCCCGCAATTTCTCCACGATCGGCCGGAGTTTTGCTTCCAACATCGCGATGTCCTGCTTCACGTCCCGCATTTCGTCCCCGGCCTCGGCGCGGAGTTCCGATTTGCTTTTCAGCAGCTCCGTGAGAAAAATAAAAAATTCCCCGCGGCCTGACGCGGCAATCACCTGGTCGCGCAGCTTGCCGACCAGCATCGGACCTTTCGGGATTTTGGGATTGTCGAGGATGAGCCGAAGCGCGGCTTCAAGCGGCGGCGTGACATTGTCCAGGCGGCTGACCTGCTTGATGAGCGCGTCGAAGGTTTCTTTGGCGTAGCTTTCGGCGAGCGTGTTGATAAGACCGGCCGCGAACATGGCCCGCTCTCCCGGCCGGAGAAGCTCATGCGCCGCCTCATCCAGCACGAACGGCCTTTTTTTACCGGACCGGGCCATGGCCAGCAATTTTTCTCGGGCGTAATCCGCGGCCGCCGCCAGGTCAAACGTGGCCATCGTGATGTAATCGTGCGCGGCTTTGCCGGGCCGCTGCACCTCTTCCTCGGCAAAGTCATGGAGCGCCTTGTCGCGTGCTTCAGTCAATTTCTGCACGGCGATGGGCGTCAAAAGTTCCACCCAGCCCGGATGCGGCAGATGCAATTCCCTCATCTCGATGTCGGCCATGCCCGTGCGCGACAGCCGCATCACCGGATGCCCCACGGCTTCCATCATGGCTTTCACCTGATGGTACTTGCCTTCTTTCAAATACAGGCTCAGCGTCGTGGTGCCGTCCGTGGGATTGACCTGGATATTTTCGACGCGCGCGGGTTTGGTGTGGTACTTGATCCGTGCTTCGTGGTGGTCTTTCGTGTCGATCTCGACGCCGGTCCTGAGCCTGTCGGCTTCTTCCGGCGTCAGCCGGCCCTTCACCGTCACGTAATAACGCTTTTCGACGTGGCCTGTCGGCATCACGATGCTCAGCATGGAAGGATCGTCGGTGAGGATCATCAAGCCGTCCACGTCATAGTCCAGCCTTCCGAGCGCGATGTAGTCCGCGGGATTGCGCCCGCTCTTTTCCGCGAAGATATCGTAGATCGTCTTGCGGTCCCCATCTTCATCGAAACGTGTCGACAAGACGAACCGCGGCTTGAACAATGCGAAGTAGTGATAGGCCGGCGCCTGGGCCGCCGCGTTTTCCGTGCTGCGCAATTCGGCTTTGGGCGCTTCCCGCGTCACGAAAGAAAGGGAAACTCCATTGCCGCCTCCCGGCAGCATCGCCATGTTGAGCTTCGACAATCTCGAGGCCAGCGCGGCGCGCATGGCCGCCAGGTCATCCTGCCGCGTGTCGGAGGTGGCGGACCAATCCGGAAGCCCGGTTTCCACGGCGCGGTCCGTGAGACGGGCATCACCATTTGCCGCATTAAAAACATGAATCTCGGGATGGCCTGTTTTTTCTTCCCGATGGAAGAACACATAAAGCGGCAGGTCGAGATCAAGCCGGTTCCCGCGCCGGGTCGCATCTTTCAAAAGCCCAAGCAGGAGCGTCATCAACTGGCCTTCGTCCGTCAAAGCAACAACCTGCTCCGGGCCGGCCATGGCCTGCAATTTTTTCGCGAAGGCCGGCACCAGGATCCGGCGGAACAAATCGCCCGCGAGATAAGGCGACGGAAGGTCCTCGAGATTCCGGCGCTGAGTTTCGTCCACCGCGGCTGAGGCGTCGTCCGCCAGCGCGTCGTATTTGTAGCTTGCAAGCCCGCGCAGCCGGAACAGGACATCGCCGCGGCCGGATTCCGCCACGTCTTTTTCGATGCCGCCGGGCTCGCGGAGGAAATTGACGTCGAGCTCGCGGACCGCGTTTTGAGGAAGCCTGAGATGAGCGAGGAGCCGCGTCTCGAACGCGTCCCGCGCCGCGGCGGCTTTGCCGGCATGCCGGACTTCCCGCACGATTTGTTCCAGAACCAGGCTCGGGGATTTACGCGCGAGAAAAAGGTAATTGCCCGCTTTTTCCGTGTGGAGATCAGGATGATGTTTCAACGCGGCCTCCAGGCGATCTTTGTCGAAAGCGCGCGTGTCCAAAAGAATCAGGCCGTGATGGGAAAGCGCTTTTTCCATTTGGGCGAGCATGCCCAGGTAGCTCACTTCCTCCCCTTTGTGAAGGAGCTGCGGGACCGGCGGATAATCGGGCGACATCACGTAGCTCAGGAAAAGCCGCGTGCTTCCTTCTTTCAGCGGCATGTACCCATGCCAGGGCATGATGTAAAGGTAAGGCGCGTGCCTGACGCGCTTGGAAAGCGACGGGCTGATGCCGACGGCCTGGCGTGAGCCGCGCTGGCGAAGCCATTCCACAAATGCCGCGTACGGCGCCTGTCCCAAATCCACGACCGGCTGATCCACCATCCAGGCGAGAATGGCTTCGGTCGTGAGATCCTCCGCCTCTGCCAAATGCTTTGAGGCCGCGTAATCTTTTAGGATGCCCGCGAAGGTCGCAAAGCCCGGCGGCACCTGCGACGGATCCGTGAGCCACGGGAATTCGGGCAAGCCTGGACTTTGATCGGTCCGGAGTTCTGTGCGCATGCTCGAAGCGCGGAGCTCGGGCCGGGCTCCTGTGACCCCGGCACTGAGAATACCCTCCGCGCTCGAAGCGCGGAGCTCAGGCTTCAGCTTCTCAAGGACTTCGGCCAGGATTCCGTATACGGTTCCACGGCCGGAAGTCGCCAGGACCCGCTGCTGAATGTCTCCGAGAATTTGCCTGGCGTTGCTCTTGGAATTCAACCCGATGAGCAGCAGGACCGATTTCAATTTGTCCGGGACAGGACTGGTGTTGAGGGCGCTCACGACCGCATGGAGGACCTCGTGCGGATGGTCCGCCGAGATGGCGTTCAAGAGGCTGAACACGAACGATTGCCGCAAGCCGCTGCTGCGGTCCAGATCCCAGATCAATTCTCTAATGACGTAAGGACGTTTTTTCTCGGAAGCCGCCATGGCCAGCAGCTTTTCCCGGGAAAAATCGGCGATGCTTCGCAGGTCGAATTCCGAAACGCTGATGTAATGATGGGCGGCCTTCCCGGGTTTTTCATCTTCGAGCTGCGCAAGCGCGTGCAGGGCGTTCTGCCGGGCGGCCATAAGCTTCCCCAAAGACGCCGGCGTAAGCGGCATGACCCGGCCCGGCGATAGATCTTCGTCCTCGAGCTCGATGCCGCCGATTCCGAGGCGGGTCAGATAGATGACCTTGTGCCCCACGGCCTCCAGCATCAGCTTCACCTGGTGGTACTTGCCTTCGCTGATGTACAGGTGCAGCACGCTGGTCTTCGGGCCGGGGGAGACATTTTCGACGCGTGCCGGCCGGGTGTGATAAGTCAGGGGCTTGTTAAACTGGTCCTTGGTCTCGATGTCCACGCCCTCTTCAAGCCTGTGGACTTGTTCGGGAGTGATGGTGCCTTCCACGGTAACGTAGTAGTGCTTTTCCACGTGGCCCACCGGCATCACAATACTGACCATGGAAGGGTCGTTGGTCAGGACCACGAGGCCGTCCACGTCCGCGTCCAGTCTTCCCAGCGTAATATAATCCAACGGGTTCAGGTGCGTGGCCTGCGCGAACAGGTCGTAAATGGTTCGCCGCCGAAGCCTGCTGTTGTCCGAGCGGGTTGAGATCGCGCCCTGGGGCTTGTACATCGCAAAATACTGAAAAGGCGCGGCGCCCGTTTGTCCCCGAGGACCCGGTGCCTGCGGTACCCGCGCCGGAACGGCGGCTTTTTTCGGCGTGGACGCAACCAGTTCGCCCGGCTGCGACTGGACGGCCTCGATCTGGCCGCGCTCGAGAGCATGGAGCGCTTCTTCTTCGGACTTACCGGCGACGACCACCATCACGCGCGCGGCGCCCGCATCGAGAAGCACGCGGCGCGCTTCGTCCGCCGTGAAGCCTGTCGTCCAGTTGTCGTCAAAAAGAACGACCGTCTTCCCGCGGATCGCCTCAATTTCTTCAGGCGGCACTTCGAAGTTTCCTGCGGCATTCAGGGCGCGCTTCACCGCCGAAGGCGTCCGCGTTTCACCGTCGAACTGCGACTTTTGCTTTTCGCGGGCCTCGATTTTTCTGAGGATCTTCCGGTTGATGGCGGGAACCCACTTGTCGCCGAGGGTTTTCCGGAGCGTCTCGATCAGCCATCCCACGTATGCGTTTTGTTCTTCGTACGGGGCGGGCACGACCACGTCCGCGTCATGCCAGGGCACCTCCTCCGCGGGAGCGCGCAGAAGAGGAATGAGTTTCGAAATCGGCCCCGGATTCTTGTTCACCGTCAATTGTTTCATGAGGCTGCTGAAGGGATCGCCGGCATGCCGCGGATCGCTGCTCGGATAGTACGGCGCCAGGGCCCAGTTGGACGCTTTCCACGCGGCGTCATACTCCTCCGCGGGCATGAAGACGCGAAGCCCCTGCCCGAGAAGCGACGTGCGGTAATTGCGGTCTTCCGCGTCTTTCAAAGTGTGATAGGTTTCCAGAACGGGAAGCAGCCCGGGAGCGCCGTCAAAGCGCCACGCGGGCTCTCCGCCCTGATCACGGCTGAAAGATTTCAGCATGGCCGAGCGGAGCAGATCTTCGCCGGTACGCTCGAAGGCATGGATCACCAGATCGCGGATTGTTTCAAAGCGCGTATCCTGTTTGAATTTGCCGTACGGCAGGACTTCCATGAGAAAAGACAGCTGGGCCTTGGGAGCCAGGTCGCTTTTCCTCGGATGGCGCCGCAGAAAAACTTCATGCAGGATTTCACCGTAAACTTCCGCGTGTTCAGGCTGCTCGAAACGGGCGAGAAAGCCGTCAAAGGCCGCCAGCAGCGCGGGCATGTTTTCCGCGGAAACCGCCGCCCGTTCCGTCGAACGCAGTTCCGCTTTTTTTCCGGTCGGTCCGACCGGAGTTTCCAAGCCCGTCTTTTTCCGCGCGATGAAATAATTCAGACGCGGCCCGAATGGCGCTTCGGAAACTTTGAACTGGCCTCTGTCGAAGGAGCGGAAGCCGAGCGGCGCGAGCAGGTCCTGCATGTAAGCGGCCAGAAGCTGGAAGAAGTTCGGCTCGATGGCCTCCGTGCGCCAGGCGCGGTTCTGCCGGTAAAGCTCCGCGGCCAGGGCGCGGTACCGGCTTTCCTTGCGGAAGCGCGCGGCATCGGCCGCGCTCAAAGCGCCCCATTGGAAGGCGATCGGCGTTCCCGCATCGTCCAGAAAGCGCGGGACGAAAATTTTGCCGCGGATTCCCAGCCGCCGGCGTTCGCGTTCCACGGCATTCAACAGCGCGGGACTCGCATAGCTCGGGAAGTCGCCCATGGCGATGAGCGGCTGGCCCGGCTTGAGCAGCCGCGCGGTTTCGGCCAGCACGGCATCAAGATTGTCCAGGATGTCGAAAAATTCCAGGCCCGTGACTGCGCCGAACGAGCTGTCCGCGAAAGGCGTTTTCTCGGCACGGGAAGAAACCTGGGCCTTGCCGGTCCGGAAATTCCCATTGTCGAGCGTCACCCACCCCCGGCTCAAGTCCGCCGGACTCAGCTGCTTCAAGGTCTCATGCGCGCCGGCCCCTAATTCCAGGATGGACGTCCCCTCTTCGAGGCCGGCCCGCGCAAAGACCTGGTAAACCGCGCTCTGGTAACCCCGGCGCTCCTGCATGCGCTTGCGGTGAAGCCACTCCGAATCCTGGCTCCAGTCTTTGGCTTTGTAACTCACGCGCAGCTCCGCGCGCTGCAAAAATTTCTGCCGGTCCGCAAGCCAAGCCGAGGACACGGGCGTGTTCAGCCCGGCCTGCCGTAAGGCCTCGCGGAAACGCCGCAGTTCGCCCGCATAAAAGGCGCGGTCGCCCAGGCCCGCGGGATGCGCGAATTCCGGTTTCTCCAGATGGGAGGCCGCGGTCATGGCCGCGAGGTAAGAAGCGCTGCTGATCTCGCCGCTGATCCGGGGCTGGATCGCGGCGTAGCCCATGCCGCCGCCGCGGAAGACGCGTGCCATGCCGTCCTGGTGAAAACCGCCGGTCACGAGGATCGCGACCTTCTGGTTGCGGATTTTCATTTCGCGCCGGATCTTTTTGTAGAAATAGGCCTCGCGGATTTCCGCGAGATGATAAAACGCGCCGGCCTGCCGGAATGCCGCGGCCAAAGGCGCGGGCGCGCTTTTGATTTTCTCTTTCGCCTTTTTCCATTCCTCGCGCGTCAGTTCCAGGCTCACGAGCTTTTTGCGCAGCGCGAGATCCCGGTAGGCGTCCAGGAGCGCGAGATCTTCCTTACCGGCGCGCGCCTTGAACAGCGCGTCGAAAAGCGAGTCGATTTCCGCGAACAGCGGCCCCGCGCTCATCTCGTTTTCCAGCGATTGCGACGCGGCCCGGTACATGATCTGAGGGTAAGTCTTGAAGCGGAAGCCCTGGGGATGCGCCTTCACCAGGAACTGCTCGTAAAATTCGCGCGGCTGTTTCAGGTCTTTGCTGCCGAGCGCTGCGAGAATGTCCGCCGGCAGTTTCTTCGCCGCGAGCCAGGCGCCGAGTTTTTCTTTTTCCCGCTCCAGCGCTTCGGGATTCTTCCGCTGCTCGAGCTCCTGAAGCATGACGAGCCGCGTCAGCTGCGGCCAGTCGAATTGCGAAAAGGGATTGGCGAGGTCGAGGTTGAGGATTTTCCGCGCTTCATCGCGGAGGAGGCGGGCCGTGGCCGCCAGGTCGCGCTGCTGCTCCTGGTGCTTCTGCCACGCGGTGACGAGCGCTCGGAAATCCGGAGAAAAAATCTTGGACGCGCGCAGGTCCAGCTCGCGTTCCCGCGCGTCGAGAACGGCTTTGCTCCGGTCCAGGCTGGCCACGACTTTTTTAAAGAGTTTAAATGCAGGGCGATAAAAAACGGGCTGTTCGACGCCAAGGGCCGTGAGTTTGGATTTGGGAAGCGCCAGATCCACGCCGGTCAGTTCGCCGGTTTCGGCCAGCATGCGAACCATTTTTTCGTTGGGCTCCTCGCTCGGGAAAAAGCGCAGGTATTCGGGATGCAGGCTCTCGCTCGCGCCTTCGGCGAACAGCAGCTTGACATGATAGGTCTTTTCCAGGTAACGGATGATCTCTTCGATTTTGAGCGCGGCTTCGGGGCTGCCGTGCGCGGTCTGGAGATGGAAAATGAACGGCATTTTTTCGCCGCTCGGGAAAAACGAGTCGCCGTAACGGCCGAGCTCGGAAGGAAGCGAGAGTTCGAAGGCAGGAATGTTTTCGGGGCGCGGAGAAAAAGCCAGCGGGTCGGCGCGCGCAAGGTCGCCGCAGAGCATGGACAACATAATGCCGAGACTGATGATTTTTCGGGCGCGGCGCGCGATCATGGAGAAGTGGGGGTCCCCTTGTCCTTGGCGTTAAATGTTGAAAAAGAATAACTTACGAGGGAAATCCTGTCAAAATCGAGGCTTGCGGACGTTGTCCGGAGTGCGGGAATGATCAAAGTTGATCACAAAATTAGACGGGACCGGAGAGCTTACTTTAAACAATGCGGGGAAAAATGGCTTAGGCGGCCTTGGCCGGGCGGCTCCCGAAGACAAAACTTCCCACCCGGATAAGCGTGGAACCTTCTTCGATCGCGATTTTATAATCCGCGGACATGCCCATGGAGAGGATGCCGAAATCCAGGCGCGGGAAAGCCGCGCGCGCCTTGGCCTGGAGATCCCGGACTTTACGGAACGAGGCGCGGATCAAAGCTTCGTCCTGCGTCAGAGGCCCGATGGTCATGAAGCCTTTGATTTCCACCCGCGACTCTGGGGAGAGCGACGCGAGGAATCGCACGACGTCCCCGGCCTCGAAACCGGATTTGGTTTCTTCCCCGGAGCTGTTGACCTGGATAAGGCAAGGCACCCGCGGGATGTTCCGCTTCGCGGCCTGACGGTCGATCTCCGCGGCAAGCTCCGGACGGTCAAGCGAGTGGATGAGAGCCGCCTGCCCCACCGCGTCTTTGACTTTGTTGGACTGGAGTGAGCCGATCAGATGCCAGGCAATGTCCGTGGGAAGGCCGTCTTTTTTGGATTGGAATTCCTGGATTCGGTTTTCGCCGAAATCGCGCGCGCCGGCCTGGTAGGCTTCGAGGATGCGCGAGGGCTCGACGAATTTGGTGACGAGCACGATGCGCACTGACGCGGGATCGCGTCCGGCTTTGCGTGCCGCGTTTGCGACTTCAAGTTGCAACTGCTCGAACTTTGCAGCGATGGATTCCATTGCCATCCCCTCTCCCTAACCCTCTCCCCGCACGCGGGGAGAGGGAAGGGTGAGGGGTTCTTTCCCGTACCCCATGCCCCGTTCCCCTTTGCCCCGTATCAAGCGGCGGGCGCCCGGGTCATGGCTTCGAGGGATTCGAAAAAGGCCAGGATTTTCCCGCGCGAAACGAGAAAGATATTTTCCTCGCCGTTTTTCTGCGAATAGATCGCGTCCTGCTCCGGAAGCTCGTTGCCCAGGACCAGCTCGGCCGCGGGGTCCGTGCCGGCGGCCCAGATCGTGATGCTGCCGTGCGGGGTCATGAGCCCGTATTCCCTGGCCTTCTTGCTTTTGGCGGCGCCGAGAAATTCTTTGACGAACAGGTTGGCCATCTCCGAAAGCAGCCGGTCACGGTGCTCTTCGGTCAGCGAGTCGCCCAGCAGCGCGACAGGCTCCGTCCAGAACCATTGGGAATCTTTCTGAAGCACTTCGTAGGAATGCTGCGGGTTCTGGATGCGGATTCTCTGGATGTCTTTCAGCGGCACGGTGAAGATGCGCCTTTCCCGGAAAGACAGCGGGCTGCTCTCGAAAACGCGCTTCATGTTCCGGTCGATCAGGAAGTAATCCTTCTCGCCTTCCCAGCGCGCATAGACGAAACTGCCGACGGGCGCATCGTCCCCGAAAAACAGGCGGCGGGTTTCCGGCCGCTTCTGTGTCTGGACCTCGACGACGAGCCTCGGATCCTTCAAACCGTATTCGTCCCAGCCTTTTTCCGGCATGAGGCGCCGCGCTTTCGAGCTGAGCGTGAGCGCGAGCACCAGGCTTTCAACCGTGGCCGCTTCCGCCAAGTCGTCGGCCGGCTCTTTCATGCGCCAGGTCTTGTCCTCGCGCACAAGAACGACGTCCTCGTGCTTTTCCTTGTTGTGGATGCCGAGAAACGCGATCTCGTCGCCTTCTTCGAGCGGCAGCACCTTGCCCGCGGTCTGGGATGCGGGGCTTTTGGCGGATTCGGGCGGCATGAGCGTGACGTAGAAATAAGCGACGAGCAGGAAGAGAAGAAAAAAGACGACGGTCACAGAAAATTTCATGACGTCTTCTGCCGGATGAAGATGCGCAGCATGCCGCTCAGCAGGTAAAAGGCCGGGAAGCCCAGGATCGCGAGGGCGAGCACAATCCGCTGCTGGACCGGCGTCATGAAGAGCGGCTTGTACCGCAGGGTTTTCTGCGGGATCGCGACGGCGCGGTCGTCTTTGGCCAGCCAGTGGATCATGCGCAGCGCCAGATCTTCATTGCCGGAAAGGTCGACGTAGGCGTTGGTGATGAAATCGCTGTCGCCCACCACGATGAGGCGTCCGCCGCTTTTTCCGTCCGCGGTTTTCTTTTCGGAGGCGACGGCGAGAGCCAGCGGGCCCGAAAGATCGGACTCGGCCTGGAAGGAAGCGTCCCCTTTTTCCAGGGCGCCCAGATCGGATTCGGCCCAGCTTCCCGAACCCGTGAACGCCAGCGGTGACACTTCCATGTCCGGCACGTTATCTGTGCTCGGCTGCACGGTCCTGGCCACGGGAAAAAAACTCGTGATCTTGAAGTCCGCGGTGATCGGATGCGTGGACAGGTATTGGTTGACGAGCGGCACGAGGAAATCTCCTCCGACCATGCGGCTCATTTTGTCCACGATCACGTCATTGCCGAGGAAAATGCCGAACGCCTTGAAAAAATCGTGGAACGACTGGCCGGTTCCCGGGTCCATGGGATCGATCATGAAAAAAATGCCTTTGCCCTGGTCGAAAGCGGTCCTCAGGGCCTCGTATTCTTTCGGGTCCATGTCGCGGTGCGGCCCGGCCACGACCAGCACCTGGCAGCGGTCCGGCACGCCGTCGCGCGTCAGGATGATTTCGTGCAGCGCGTAATTGTTGTATTCGAGCACGTCGCGGAACATCTTCATGCCGTTGCGGTCTTCCCGCGCGATGGAGGCCTCGTTATGCCCGGTGGAAAAACACAGGTCGAGCACGCGCGGATCGGCCAGGCGCAGGAGCGCGTTGGCAAAGCTTTCTTCGGTGGGGCGCGATATCCTTTCCATCCGGTCCTGATAGCGGATCACGACGGTGTAGATGTCCTTGATGTGGTTTTCTTTCGCCAGGCGCGGCACGCGGTCCGGATCGTAAAAGGCGTATTTGAAATTCGGGTGCGTCATCTCGATCTGCTTGAAGAAGACCTCGATGTCCTTGCGGGCCGGGTCCTCCTGGGGATAAAAGGCCAGAACCTCGAGCTTGTGGCCGCCCATGCGCTGCAGGATCTGGCGCGTGGAATCGGCCAGCGAATACATCTTCTCCTGCGTGAAGTCCCAGCGCCGGTTGTAGCGGGACACGATCATCATCATCAGCATGAACGTGATGAAAAGGATCACGGAGACAAACAGGAGCTGGGTGCGGATCAGCACGTAGCGCATCAGGCCTTCCAATTCCGGGTCTCGATGGACCGCAGCGTCAGGAACAGGAAATAAAAATGAAAGAAGATGAAATACACAACATGCGACAGGTCCACGATCCCGAGCGTGAATTCGCGGTAATGCCCGAGAGGGGAAAGCATCTTGAAAAACGTCGACCACGGCTCTTCGGTGACCAGCGCCACCCAGTCCATGATCCAGAACAGGATGAGGAATGCGAACGTCACGACCGCGCTGATCACCTGGCTTTCGGTAAGCGACGAAACAAAAAGCCCCAGCGCGAGAAACGCATTGCCCAGGAGCCAGAAGCCGAGATAAGCGGTCAGCACCGGCCCCCAGTCGAATTCCCCGCCCAGCCAGCGGATGATCACGAGGTAGCCGATCGTCGGCAGGAAAAGCGCCTCGAAGATCCAGACGAGGCCGAGGAATTTCCCCCACAGGATTTCAAAGTCCGAGAACGGGTACGTGTACAAAAGCTCCAGCGTCTGGAGCTTGCGCTCTTCGGCGAAAGACCGCATGGTCATGGCCGGCACCAGGAAAAAGAGCACCACGCTCAGGTTCAGGAAAAGCGTGCTGAAGACAAAGCGCGTCAGCCCCAGGCCTTCCACGACCTGCATGCCCTGGCGCGCGGATTCCATGGAAATGCGCGCGTAACTGGTCACGAGCAGCGAGAAGAAAGCGCCTGAGAGGATGTAAAAAATGACGAACACCAGCACGCCGGTCCAGGAGCGGCAAAAGCAGGTGAATTCTTTTCGCGCTAAGACGAAGGCGTTTCTCACTTGAACCCCTGTCCCGGTTCGTTGACCACGATCTTCATGAAAATTTCTTCGAGGCTGAGATGCGAGGAGCGCATCTCGAGCAGCGGGATGTCGTGCTGCACGCAAAGCCGGCTGATCTCCGAACGCAGGTCCTTGCCTTTTGCAATGCCGAGCGTCAGGCACACCTGCCCTTCTTTCTCGTACAGCACCTGCACGCGTTCCACGCCCGGCACGCCCGTAAAAAGAGTCATGGCCTCGTCTTTTTTGGCGTTGTCGCCGATCGTGACGAGGATCTCGTGCCGGTCGCGCAGGCCGGATTCCAATTCTTCGGTGGTGCCGCTGGCGATGACCTTGCCGTGATTGATGATGAGCACGCGATCGCAGACCATGCTCACTTCCGGAAGGATGTGCGTGGAAAGGATGAGCGTCTTTTCCTTGCCCAGCTCCTGAATGAGATTGCGGATCTCGATGATCTGTTTGGGATCGAGGCCGCTGGTCGGTTCGTCGAGCACGAGGATTTCCGGATCGCCGAGCAGCGCCTGCGCCAGGCCCACGCGCTGCCGGAAACCTTTCGAAAGTTTTCCGATGAGGCGGCCCCGCACTTCCCAGAGTCCGCATTGCGAGAGTTTCTCTTCGATATGCTTGCGCTTTTCGGAGCGGCGCACGCCCTTGACGTCCGCCACGAATTCGAGGAATTCCTTCACGCGCATGTCCGTGTACAGCATGACGGTTTCCGGGAGGTAGCCGATGAATCTCTTGAGGCGCCGGGGATCGCGGAAAAGTTCTTCGTCGCGGACCCAGACCTTGCCCTTGTTCGGCGGGAAAAAACCCGTGAGGATGCGCATGGTGGTCGTCTTGCCCGCGCCATTCGGCCCGAGAAAGCCCAGCACTTCACCGCGCCGCAGCTCGAACGAGATGCGGTCCAGGACACGCGTCCCGCTGAATTCCTTGGTCACGTCCTCGACGCGCAGCACCACGTCTTCTTCGGGCGGCTGGGCCGTGACGGTTTTGGCTTCATCCACGGTATTGGATCCTCACGAATTTCCTTTTGCCGCATTGGACGAGGACGGGCTTCTTGAGATTCACCTGGGCGTTCGCGTCCGTCACCTTTTCGCGCTCGAGCTTTACGCCACCCTGCTCGATGAGCCGCCGCGCCTCGCTTTTGCTCGCGACAAGGCCCGCGTCTTTCAGCAGGCTGACCAGGTCTGAACTCTCGCGCGGGAAATCCACGTTCTCGATTTCGTCGGGCAATTCCTTGTTCTTGAAGACCTGGTCGA
>DATJFP010000086.1 GCA_035495615.1 Verrucomicrobiia bacterium
GAAGGCATCCACGAGAGCATGCCCCATGATCTTCATGTTGAGGGAAGACTTGCCCCATTTGCGGCCGCGGTGGTTGGAGGGGACTTCCTTGATCTTGAAGCCCAGGTCATGGGCCTTGATGATGATTTCCGGAAGCATGAACAGCGACTTGGAGCGCATCTCGATGGACTGAATAAGGTCGCGGCTCCAGGCCTGCGACCAGTTGTAGTCGTTGACACGCAGCTTGAACATCGCGTTCAGCAGGAAAATGTAAATCACGGAAATGAAAAAGCGATGCAGCTTGTAGGCGTTGCGCTGCCAGCGCACGCCCAGGATCACGTCTGCGTGCTTGTCGCCCGTGGCCAGAAGCGGCTCCACGAACGAGGGGATTTCCGAGCAGTCGAATTCCTCGTCCGCGCCGATGTACATCAGGTAACGGCCGCGCGCCTTGGCCATGCCGTCCCGCATGGACTGGCAGTAGCCTTTGTTCTCGGGATGGAAAATGAACTGCGTACGCGGGTACTGGCGGCCGAGCTCTTCCAGGACGCTTTTGGTATTATCGCGGCTGCCGTCTTCGACGACGATCAGCTCCCAGTTCCATTCGGGATGACGCTCCAGGACCTCGTAGACGTCGCGGAAAACGCCCTTGATATTGAGTTCCTCGTTATAGACGGGGATGATGAAAGTAATGTCGGGATTCGAGGTTTGAGGCATGCAAAACGATAGTCAAACGGGGCGTTTCTGTCAAGAAAAAGCCCGGCGCCCCGCGGCGGCGGAATTCAAAGATGCTAGCGCGTGAGGGCCATCGCTTTTTTCCGGCTCAAATATTCTTGACAGATGCCGTTTTTGTATATACAAATAGGGGAACATTTTCGGGCTGTATATACAAATCCAACCCCAGGGAGACGCGATGCCAGCCAAAACAAAGGCCGTAAAAAAGAACGGGAGTCCCGCTGTAGCTAAGAGCGCCGACAATCAGCTCATTTCCATCCGCATTCCCAAAGACGTTCTCGAAAAGCTGCGCGGCGTGGCCGGGCAGAAAGGCGATATCGGCTACCAGCAGCTCATCAAGGCCTACATCGCGGGCGGACTGAACCAGGAAGCTCCCGAAGCTCTGGAAAAGGGGAAGGGCTCCGCCCTGAAAGAAACGCTTGCCGCGCTCGATACGCCGGTGATGAAGCCTGCCGCCTCGAAGCGCAAGCCGGCCGCGCGCTCAGGCAATTCCGAAGTCATTGCCGAAGACATCGCGAATCTCGCGGAGGCGCTCGAACCTTATCACTCGCTTTTCGAAGACCGCACCTTCCTGATCACGGGCGCTTACGGCTTCCTGGGCCGCTACATGGTCCAGCTGCTCAAGCACCTGAACGAAAAAGTCCTTCGCAAGAAAACGCATGCGCTTCTCCTCGATAATTTCGTGACCGGCTACGAGCAGCGCGTTTTCTCGGACAAGAACCTGGTCTTTCACCGCCACAACGTGATCAAGCCGTTCGAGACTTCCGAGCAGGTGGATTACCTCATTCACGCGGCCGGTATTGCGTCGCCCGCGTATTACACGAAGTTCCCGATCGAGACCATGGATGTGGGCACGATCGGCACGCGCAATATGCTCGAGCTGGCGTACCGCAAGGGCGTGTCGAGCTTCCTGTTCACGAGCTCAAGCGAAGTCTACGGCGATCCGGATCCGAAGCATGTTCCGACGAACGAAGACTATTACGGCAACGTTTCTATTACCGGGCCGCGCTCGTGCTACGACGAATCCAAACGTTTCGGCGAGACCATGTGCCTGGCTTACTGGCGCACGTTTGACGTGCCGGTCAAGATCGTCCGTCCGTTCAACGTCTATGGCCCCGGCATCCGCCCGGACGATTTCCGCGTGCTTCCCAACTTCATCGAGCACGCGCTGCGCAAGGAGCCGCTGCCGATTCACGGCGACGGCCGCAACACGCGCTCGTTTTGCTACATCAACGATGCCGTCGAGGCGCTGTTCCGTGTGCTTTTCGCCAAGGAAAGCGGGGAATCGTTCAACATCGGCAACCCGTATCCGGAAATTTCCGTGCGCGAGCTGGCGTACAAAGTGGCGGAAGCCATGCCGTTCAAGGTGGAAGTCGTGAACATCGACCCGCCGCACGCGGTGTACGCGCAGTCGGACCCGAAGCGCCGCTGTCCCGACATCACCAAGCTGCAGACGCTGACCGGCTTCAAGCCGAAATACAGCCTCGAAGAAGGCCTGCGCCGCACGATCCAATGGTTCAGCGAAAGCTAAACGAATTCTTCAAACCCATAAGGAGAAATCATGGAAACTATCCGTCACATTGATCCCGCCTTCGTCGACGCGCGCGGGGCGATCCACAATCTTTTCGAAGGACGTCTCGAGCATGTCGCCCTCATCACCTCCAAAAAGGGCACGGTCCGCGCGAATCATTACCATAAGGAAGACCACCAGTACATTTACCTCATCAGCGGCGCTTATGAAAGCCATTGCTTTCCCGTGGGCCAGCCGGAAAAAAAGCAGGTCCTTAACGTGAAGGCGGGCGACATCGTGGAAACGCCGGCGCTCATCGCGCACGCGCAGAAGTTCACGGAAGATTCCGTGTTCCTCGCCTTTACCACGCGTCAGCGCGAAAGCGGAAAATACGAGGAAGACACGATCGCTTATCCCGTCATCGAAGGCGCTTACCTCAACCAGAAGCTCAAACAAACGACCCCCGCCTAAAACGGCATGAACCGGAGCATCGTCATTACCGGAGCCACCCGGGGATTAGGGCTTGCCCTGGCCCGCCGCTTTCTCGCGGCAGGCGACAAAGTCTTCGGCATCAGCCGGACCCGCGGGCGCTGGGCCGAAGTGCGGCGGGACTCCCCGAACCCCGCCAATTTCACGCTTCTCCAGTGCGATCTTACTTCGGAAGCGGAGATCAAGGCCTGCGTCAAAAAAATCCTCAAGGCCGGGGTTCCGGATATCCTCATCAACAATGCCGGGGACGGCACGCGCCTGGCGCGGGTGGAAAACATCACGCTCAAGGAATACGAGCATTCCCAGGCCGTCAACCTGACGGCCGCTTTCCTCGTATGCAAATATTTCCTCCCGGCGCTGCGCGCTAAAAAGGGGGCGCGGATCTTCAATGTTTCTTCCATGGCGGGAGTTCGCGCGGTCCCGAATCTTTTTTCGTACTCGGCCGCCAAATTTGGTATCATGGCGCTCACGCAATGCCTTGCCAAGGAAAACACGGACGCCGGGATCGAGTGCCTGACCGTGTGTCCCGGCGGCATGAAGACGTCCATGCGCGCGTCGCTTTTCGGCCGCGAAGACGCGAAGAAACAGCAAACACCCGATTTTGTCGCGGGATTGATCCTGGACCTGGTGGAACGGCGCCTGCCCGCGGCCAATGGAAGCGCGGTGGTGATCCGGCACAGCCGGCTCTGGTCGATCATTCCCATGCCGGACGCCTAGCACGAGAGGTTTTAATGACAGCAAGCGATGCTTACCGCAAGCCCAAGTGCCGTTACTGCGAAGCGCCCCTCGGCCAGCCTTTCCTGGAGCTGGGGGACATGCCGCTCGCCAATTCCTACGTCGCGCCCGCGGACCGCGATCAAGAGGAATTCACCTGCCCCCTCAGCCTTGTCCTCTGCGAGCGCTGCTGGCTTGTCCAGCTTTCGCACGTCGTGCCGCCGGACCTGATGTTCGCGCATTATCTCTATGTCAGCTCCACGACCCAGACTTTCCGGGATCATTTCGCCGCTTACGCTCAGTCCGTGGCCCAGAAACTGACCTCGGTCCAGAACCCCCTCGCCGTCGACATCGGAAGCAACGACGGACTTCTGCTTTCCTGCTACAAGAAGGCGGGCATGCGCGCCGTGGGCGTGGACCCGGCCAAGAACCTGAGCGAAGCCGCCAACAAGCAGGGCCTTACCACGATCAACGCGTATTTTGGGAAAGATTCCGTCGAGCAGATCCTGCGCGAGCACGGCCCGGCACATGCGATCAGCGGCAACAACGTGTTCGCGCATATCGACGACATCCACGACGTGCTGCGCAATGTGACACGTCTTCTCGACCCGAAGGGGCTTTTCGTGATCGAGTTTCCTTACCTCGCCGTCATGCTGGACGAAATGCTGTTCGACATGATTTACCACGAGCATCTTTCCTACATCGGCGTGACACCGCTCGCTTTCGTCCTGGAAAAGTTCGGCCTCGAGATTTTCGACATCAATCTTGTGCCCTCGCACGGCGGATCGCTGCGCGTGTTCATCCAGAAGAAAAACGGGCCTCATGCCGTGACGGACGCTCCGGCCCGGTACATGGAAAAGGAAAAGAAAGAAGGCTTCCTGGGCACCGCGCGTTACAACGAATTTGCGGCCAAGGTCATGCAGGTCCGCGATGACTTCCGGACGGTGGCGCTGACGGCCAAGGCGCGCGGACAGCGGCTTGCGGGCTACGGCGCGCCGGCCAAGTGCAGCACGCTGGTCAATTTCTACGGCTTGGGGGCCGAAGAGATCGCCTATGTGGTCGACGACAATCCGCTCAAGCAAAACCTTCTCGTGCCCGGGATGAAAATACCCATCGTGCCGAGCGCGAGGCTGAACGAAGACCCGACCGACTTTGTCGTCATTTTTGCGTGGAATTTCGCGCGCGAGATCCTGAAAAAAATCGGCGTCCTCGAAGAAAGGGGAGTGAAGTTCCTTTTGCCTCTTCCCGTGCCGGGCGCCGGCGGTGCCAACCGTTTTGAAATTAGGGCCAAGCAAGCCGACTTGTCCCAAACCCGATAGGACCATGCGCTTACCGGTTTCCGACCGTTTTGCCGATGTCGCGTTCTATGCCCTGGCCGTCCTGTGGGCGGCGCTCGCGTTTTCGCCCGCGCTCGCGGAAATCGCTTTTACCGTGGCCGTCCTGGCCTGGCTTGTTTACCGCCTGTCCCTGCGCCGCATGCCGCTGGAAGGCCTGGACCGCAGGGCCGCGCTCCTTCTTCTCGGCTACGTCCTCATCGTTATCCTGTCCTATTTCTGGTCGGAATACCCGCGGCAGAGTTTCCGCGGCCTCATTAAAGTAGTCAAACACGTGATGATCTTCGTGATGAGCGCGGATCTTCTCACCCTGCCGTCCCGCCAGAAGATTTTCGAAAAAGCGGCCATCCTGATCTTTGGCCTCATCGTGCTGAACGGCTTTTACCAATACCTCAGCGGCTCGGACCTTCTCCGCGGATTTCCACTCCAGGATTCCAAGGCCGGACCGCGGGTTTCTTCTTCCTTCAAGACCTACGGCTTGTTCGCTTCCTATTTATTGTCCTGGACCGGTTATGTCGCGGCCGTGGGCTCGTCCCGGTTTCCACGGTTTTCGTTTTACCGCATGGCCGCGCTTTTTATTGCCGTAGCCGCGGCGGTGCTTTTGTTCAAGACGCGCTCCCGCGGGGCCATGCTGGCCTTTGCAGGCGGCGTTTTCGTCATGCTCGTCCTCAAAAGAAAATTCCTGATTCTCGGCATCTTTGCCCTGGTCCTGGCCGCGGGCATTTCGAGGCTGCCGCGTACCATGCTGATCCATCTGGACATCCATGAGCGGGAACAATCGCTGGTCGAACGCTACCATCTCTGGGACAGGGCGCTCCAAGTCATCGTGGCCAAGCCGCTTACCGGCACGGGCATCAATACCTATGCCCAGGCCCATCAGAAATACGACAAGCGGAAAAACTGGCGCGTGAAGAACTATTACGCGCACAACGGCTATCTTCAGGCTGCCGCCGAAACCGGTCTGGTCAGCCTGGCGTGCCTGCTCGGATTTTGGGGTTTGCTCATTGTCGACACGTACCGGAAGATGCGCCGCAGGCCGGATCCCGGCGAGGGATGGATTTATGACGGCGTATTCGCCGGCGTGCTCATGTTCTTGTTTTTCATGGCCGTGGACACGGTCTTTCACAACCCTCAATCCGTCATGTCCTTCTGGTTTACACTCGGTCTCCTTTACGCTTACGCCAATCCCGCCGGATCGCAAGACTTGCGTCACGGCTTACCGCTCCGGCCCGAACCTCCGGCCGAAAGAACCTAAAATGAACATTCTCGGAATTTCGGCGTATTACCACGACAGCGCGGCCTGCCTGGTGCAGGACGGCAAAATCATCGCCGCAGCGCAGGAAGAGCGGTTTACCCGCAAAAAACACGATGCGGATTTTCCGTCCAAAGCGGTGGAATATTGCCTGAAGACGGGCGGCATCAAGGCGGCCGACCTGAACCTCGTGGTCTTCTATGACAAGCCGCTGGTCAAGTTCGAGCGCCTTCTCCAGACTTACATGCAGTACGCGCCGCTCGGCCTGCCTTCTTTTATAAAGGCCATGACCACGTGGATGAAACAAAAGCTTTGGATCAAGGACGCCATCCAGAAAGAGCTCGAAGACTTTAAAGGCAAAATCCTGTTCACGGAACACCATGAATCGCACGCGGCTTCGGCCTTTTTTGCGTCGCCTTATCAGGAAGCGGCGGTCCTGACTATGGACGGCGTGGGCGAGTGGGCGACCGCGAGCTACGGCGTGGGCGAAGGCAACAAAATCAAGCTGCTGGAAGAAATCAATTTCCCGCATTCGCTGGGCCTCTTGTATTCCGCGTTTACCTATTACACCGGCTTCAAGGTCAATTCCGGCGAATACAAGCTGATGGGTCTGGCCCCGTACGGCGAGCCGAAATACAAAGACCTCATCCTCCGCGAATTGCTGGACTTGCGGGAGGACGGCTCGTTCAAGCTCAACATGAAGTATTTCGATTATCCCGCGGGCCTCAAAATGACCAACAAGGCGTTTGACGCGCTTTTCGGCGGACCGCCGCGCGCCCGCGAATCCAAGCTTACGCAAAAGGACATGGACATCGCGCGCTCGATTCAGGAGGTGACGGAGGAAATCGTCCTTCGCATCGTGCGCCACGTGCACCGCAAGACCGGCAAAAAAAATCTCTGCCTCGCGGGCGGCGTCGCGCTCAACTGCGTGGCCAACGGCAAAATCCTGAAGAACGGACCTTTCGAAAATGTCTGGGTGCAGCCGGCGGCGGGAGATGCGGGCGGAGCCCTCGGCGCGGCCCTGTTCGCGTGGTATCAATACCAGAACAACCCGCGCCAGGCTCAGGGCATCGATTTCATGCAGGGCGCACTTCTCGGGCCCGGTTTTTCGAACGGGGAAATCGAAGCCTTCCTCAAAGCCGAAAACATCCCGCACGTTTTCGTGCCGGACGCGGAGCTTGCCGGCTGCGTCTCGGACCTGATCGCGAACGAAAAAGTCATCGGCTGGTTCCAGGGCCGCATGGAATTCGGCCCGCGGGCTCTGGGCGCGCGCTCGATCCTGGGCGATGCCCGCTCGGAAAAAATGCAGGAGGTCATGAACCTCAAGATCAAATTTCGGGAAAGCTTCCGTCCGTTCGCGCCGGCGGTCCTGCGCGAAAGAGTTTCGGATTATTTTGAGATGAACGCGGACAGCCCGTACATGCTCATGGTCGCGCCGGTCGCGAAAAAAATCTGCCGTGAGATGACCGAAGAAGAACAGAAGCTTTTCGGCATCCACAAGCTCCTGCGCAAGCGCTCGGATCTGCCGGCCATCACGCACGTGGACTACTCCGCGAGAATCCAGACGGTCACGCCGCGGGAAAACCCGCGCTTCCACGCCCTGCTGAAAGCCATGGACGACAAATACGGCTGCCCGGTCGTGATCAACACCTCGTTCAACGTGAGAGGGGAGCCGGTCGTGTGCACGCCCCAGGACGCATACCGCTGCTTCATGCGGACCAACATGGACTATCTCGTGCTCGGCAACTACATCCTCGAAAAGAAAGACCAGAAACCGCTCGGCAAAGACGTGGACTGGCTCAAAGAATTCGAACTGGACTGATCATGACACTTCTCGAAGAAATCAAAAAAATCGATACATCTCCCAAGAAGCTGAAAGAATTCGGCCGGCTCGTCGGCGGTATTTTCGCCGTGCTTGGCGCCTTTGTGGTCTGGCGAGGGCATCATCCGGAAACAGGCAAGGTCTTCCTGGCCGTGTCCGTCCTGCTCCTGGTCCCGGGCTTTGCGTTTCCTTCGGTCCTGAAAATCCCTTACCGGCTTTGGATGGGGCTGGCGCTGGTGATCGGCGCGGTCATGTCGCGCGTCATCCTGACACTTGTTTTTTTCCTGGTCCTGACGCCGCTGAGCCTGCTGGCCAAGCTCAGGAAAGAGCACCTTCTCGACCTGGTCTACTCCAAGGACAAGGAAACCTACTGGGAAAAGAAGGAAAACGCCGAAAATCCCCAGAGCTACGAGAGACAGTACTAGAGGTCATTTCGCAAGGAGTGGCTGCGTGTCGAAACGCCATAGACTTCGGCTGACTTCGTTGCGTTGTATCGACGATGCGTTTCGGCATCGTCTGCTTCACGCGCCTTGTCATCCTCGTCTCTGACGTTTCTTGGACTTGACCACCCCTTACGAAACGACCTCTAACCTTTTTACCATTTATTTCAGGCCGTTTTTTTGCTATCTTGGTGCCACTTTTCACCATCCGGAACAAAGAAAGAGAGAGGGCCATGTCCAGGTTTGAACTGCTGAACGAGTTCTGGCAATTCCTGAAAGTCCGCAAAAAATGGTGGCTGGCGCCCATCCTGATCACGCTGGTCCTGCTCGGCGCGCTCATCATTTTCACCCAGAGCTCGGCCGTGGCCCCTTTCATCTACACCCTGTTCTAACCGGCACTCCGTGCTGCGAAACCGCTATCTGTTCAAAGCCTGGCCCAAACGACTGGCGGCATTGCTTTTCGATGCGGCCGGAGCCCTCGTGTTTTTTTCCGTCCGCGCCAGGGCGGCTTCTTACGATCCGGCCCGTGTCAAAAAAATCCTGCTCGTTCGCCTTGATCATGTGGGCGACCTTGTCATGACCTTGCCTGCCGCCGCGCGCGTCCGGGGGTTTTTCCCGAATGCAGAAATTCACTGGCTGATTCCCACGTCTTATGAACCGCTGCTCCGGCCTTTCGCGCAAAAATGGAATTTGAAACTCATTTCTTACCAGCACAATTGGTTTGCACGGGAGCAGAAGTCCGGTGAATCCTGCCGCGAGGCGAAAACCCTTATCCGCCAATTCCAAAAAGAAAACTACGATCTCGGCATTGATTTCCGCGGCGACTTGCGGAACATCCTTCTTCTCTGGCGCTCCCGCATTCGGTTCCGTGCGGGCTACGGCGCAACCGGCGGCGGATTCCTGCTCACGCATCAGCCTGAACATGACCGCGGCGCGCACCCTTCGATGCTGTCGCGGCGATTGCTTGAATCGCTGGGCATCCCGGGCGAACTCCATCCGGTGCCGCTTGTCCGGGATCCGCAGATGCCGGAGGGGCTGCGGGAATGCAAAAGCCTCGGGCATAAAATACTGGCCGTTCATCCCGGCGCGGCGCATGTTGAGAAGCGCTGGCCGCAGGAACGTTTCGACGCGCTGATCGCCGGCGTCCGGGAAAAAGACTGGGCCTGGGTCGTCATCGTGGGGGATGCTCGCGACAAAGAAGAAATCGCATTGCCCCGGGCTTTGAAAAGCGAGGGCGTGCTGGACATGCGCGGGAAAATCCCGCTTCACGAATTGCCCGCGCTTTTGTCGGGCGCGGACCTTTTCGTCGGGAATGATTCCGGCCCGGGCCACATCGCGGCCGCCCAGGGCGTGCCTCTCATTTCCATTTTCTCCACCGTGAACAATCCCGAAGCCTGGAAACCCTGGAGCGAGAAACTGCGTCTGATCGCGCGGCCGCTTCAGGAAATCACGGTGGGTGAGGTCCTCGAGGCGGTGCAGAGCCTGCTCGGGGCCGGGAGCAGGACATGAACCCGCGCCGTCTGGCCCTTGATGCCCGCATGGTGCGCCATACCGGCATCGGCACTTACCTCCGCGGGATCCTGGGCAGCCTTCGCCGCAATGGCAAATTAAAAAAAATCGACATCGCGCTCCACGGGCCGGCCGAAGCGCTCGAGGCTTTCCGCGAAGCCGAGATCCTGGATTTCCGCGCTCCGATTTACTCCCTGAAGGAACAGGCGGAATACCCGCGGCGCCTCGCGGGCTGCCGGCTCTGGCATGCGCCGCATTACAACGTGCCGCTCTGGAAAGGCGAGACGCGGCTGGTGGTCACGGTTCATGATTTGATCCACTGGATTTTCCGCAAAGATTATTTCTCACCGCTCCAGGCTGCGTATGCCGGGATGATGATGTCCCGTGCCGTGAACGGTTCGGACCATATCATCGCGGTTTCGGAAAATACAAAAGAAGACCTGATCCGGCATTTCAAGGCGCCGGCGAAAAAGATCACGGTCATCCACGAGGCCGTGGACCCGGACTTTTGCGTTCCGGGAGACCCGGCCGGCACTTTGAAAATCCGCCAAGGCCTGCACGTGCCGCCGGAATATTTCCTGTACGTGGGCTCGCTGAAGCCGCATAAGAACGTGCTCTGGCTGATCCGGCTCTTCCGCAAGCTTCATCAAGAGAAGAAATTAAAGTCCCCGCTGGTCATCGTGGGGCGCAAGGACAAAAAATACCCGCCCGAGTTCCGCGAGCTGCAGGATCTGGTTTCGGATCCCGTGGTCCTTCATCTGACCGGCGTGGGCGACGAGGCGTTGCCCGCGCTTTATGCGGGCGCACTCGCCTTGGTTCATCCTTCGCGCTACGAGGGCTTCGGCCTGACCCTTTTGGAAGCCATGGCCTGCGGCACCCCGGTCCTTGCCGTCCGGACGTCGTCGATTCCGGAGGTGGTGGGCGAGGCCGCCTGCCTGGTTGATTCCTTTCAGGATCATGATATGATGCAGGCACTGTGCCGGATGGAGCAGGAACCGGCGATGCGCAATGAGCTTACGCTCAAGGGGAGGCAGAGGCTGGAAAACTTTTCCTGGGATCAGGCGGCCGCCAAAACTCTTGAAGTCTACGAAAGGGTCTTGTCCAAGCCATGAAAGTTGTCCTGGTCCATGACTGGCTGATTCACATGCGGGGAGGGGAAAGGGTGCTGGAAAGCCTTGCGGAGCTTTATCCGGACGCGCCGATTTACACGTTGTTCCACGACCGGGCGAAGCTCAGCCCCTCGCTCCGGGACCGGGTCATCCATTCGTCTTTCCTTCACCATCTTCCCGGCATCAAGCGCTACTACCGCTGGCTGCTGCCGTTTCTGCCCCAGATCATCAAGACCCTTGGCGCCAAAGAAGCGGATCTGGTCCTGTCGACTTCCCATTGCGTGGCCAAAGGCGTGCCCGTGCCCCAAGGCGCTCTCCATGTTTGCTACTGTCATACGCCCATGCGCTACCTCTGGGGCTTTGGCGAGGATTATTTCGGGAACATGCCGTTTTTCCTGAAGCCGGTCATTTCCTGGATCCTGTCCTGCCTGCGGGGCTGGGACGTGAACGTCAACAAAGGCGTGGATTATTTCATCAGCAACTCGCACAACGTGGCCGAACGCATCCGCCGTTACTACGGACGCGAATCCGAAGTCATTCATCCGCCCGTCGACACCCGTTTTTTTCATCCGGTAGCTTCCGGCGAAGATTTTTATCTCGTGGTCTCGGCTTTCGTCCCTTATAAAAAAGTCGATGTCGTGATCCAGGCTTTCAATGAGCTCGACCGGCCGCTCAAGATCGTCGGCGCCGGCCCCCTGGAGCAGGCCTACAAAAGCCTGGCGAGCGCCCCCCAAATCGAATTCCTCGGCTCGGTGTCCGACGAAAAGCTACGGGAGCTGCATTCACGCGCGCGCGCGCTGATTTTTCCGACCGAAGAAGATTTCGGGATCGTCCCGCTCGAGGCGCAGGCCTGCGGCACGCCGGTTATCGCGCTCAAAAAAGGCGGCGCGCTGGAAAGCGTCAAGACCGGCCTTTTTTTCGAAGAGCAGACGGCGGAATGCCTGCGGGAAGCGGTTAGGCGATTCGAG
>DATJFP010000087.1 GCA_035495615.1 Verrucomicrobiia bacterium
TTAGTTATGCCAAGACGGACGCCTCATCCATTTCCTGCGTCCGGACAAGCGTGGACTTTCCGGCGGGCGCCTTGCCTTTTTTCCGCTTCGCCGCCCCCGCCGGGACGTGAAGAGGGGCCGCGGCGGCTTCGGCCAGCGCCGTTCCCGCGGCTTTCCCGAGATTGGCGAGCATTTCCCATTCGGTCTTGATGCGGTTCATCACCGTTTCCCAGGGACGATGGATCCGTTTGGAAAAACGCCGCCGCGTTTTGACGCTCTGGTACGCGTGAAGGGCCTTGAGCGCGCAGTTTTCCATGGAAAAACTCTCGGCGGTGGCCAGCGCCGCCGCGCGCATGCTCTCGTCTTTTTCGCGCATCAGCCCTTCGAGCGCCTTGACAAAACTTTCAGGCCGCGCGCCCGCGGGCAGAAGCCGGCCGTTGGCGCGGTTCTTCACGACTTCCCTCACGCCCGGGCCGTCGAGCGCGGCCACCGGGAGCCCGGCCGCCATGGCTTCGGTAACGACCATGCCCTGAGTCTCGCTTTGGGACGCGAACGCGAACGCGTCCATGGCGTGATAAGCATCCACGAGCTTGCGGCCCCGGAGCACGCCCGCGAAATGCACCCGGTCGAGGACGCCCTGCCCGCGGAAAAGTTTTTCGAGGGGCTCGGAGTAAGAGCCCTTGCCCACCACGAGGAACCGGGCGTTTTTCTGCCGCTTCAGAAAAAGCGAAACCGCACGGCCCAGATACTCGAGATTTTTTTCCGGCGAGACGCGGCCCGTATAGCCGGCCGTGAAAGCGTCTTTGGGAATTTTGAGGCGCCGCCGCATTCCCGCGCGGTCGCCTTTCCGGAAGGCCTTGGTGTCGACGCCCGTGGGAACGACCCACACCGGCGTCTTCACCTTCCGCTCGATCAGCATTTCACGCACGCTTTCGCTCGGCACGATGACATGGTCGCATAAATTGGCATAGCCCGTGGCCAGCTCGATCACGAAATTTTTTCCGGTCTCGGAGTTCAACGGGAAATAGTCCGTGTACTGCTCGAACATGATGTGATAGGTGAACACCAGCGGGATGTTGTACTGCCCGGCCACGCGCATGGCCATGTCCCCCATGAAGAACGGATGATGCGCATGGATGATGTCCGGCCGGAACACCTCGATGAATTTTTCCACAATGCCCGGGATCGGCAGGTTCACCGAAAAGTCCGTACCCTTGAAATTCTGGATCGCGGGAATGCGGGCCACCCCGTATTCTTTTTTCGAAACCCCGGGATATTCCGGCGCCGCGATCAGCACCTTGTGCCCCATTTTCCGGAACTGCCGCGCGAATGACTGAATGGACTTTTCAAGCCCGCCCGTGATCGGGAAATAAGTGTTGCTCATCATCAGGATGTTCACAGCGCGCCTCCGGTTTTTTCCACGAGCACGCGATTTTCGTTTTTCTCAGGATACTGGGCCTCATGCCCGGCAATGCGCACTTCGATTTCGGGCTCGATGTCCGCGTGCCACAGCCCTTCCCAGCGAACCTCCGTGCCCTGGTCCGTGCACTGCATCTCCACGGAAAACATTCCGAATTCCGTGGGCGCGGGGCCCCAGCGGAACTCGGCGCCCGGTTTCAGCCAGAAAGACGGGATTCCCGACCCGACGATGAGACGCCCTTCTTCTTCCCGCACGAGAAAATTCCGCATCATCATCACCCACTCGGCCGCGGCCCACACATGCTGCCCGTCGCCCATGCAGCCTCCCTGCGTCTGGGGATGGATGGCTTCGGGCCATTGGCCCGTGCGGGTCGCGATCATGGCCATGTTCTCGGTCATGTCGAAATACCGCGGGTCTCCCGCGCGGAGGAGCACCTGCGCGATGTGCAGCGTGAGATAGGGATTGATGCCCGAATGCGCGATGTCGTGGAAAAAAGCGCCGTTCACGAAACAGCAGCGGTGCAGAAAATTGGCGGTGGCAAGAAGCCGCGGATCGTCCGCCGCCCACAGGCGCAGCGGATAGCCGCCGACAAGCGAGCCCACGGCCGCCGCGTCCATGCGGCGGTAGGGCGAGGCGGGCACGGCCTCATGGCCCTGGCGCCTGGCGATCGTCCGGAGCGTGTAGTCGAGCGCCGCGCGGAAATTCTGCGCGTCGGCATTGAACTCTTCGGCCGCGGCGCGGTGGCCCAGGCGGTCCGCGAGCCAGGCCGCGGACAAAAGCCCCTGGATGCCCCAGAAGTCGTCCCAGAAATAATAATCTGAAGGTCCGAAATGTTCGGCGCTGAAACCCGCGGGCAAGAGGCCCGCGTGCAGCTCTTCCGGCTTGCCGATCACGCGCTTCTTCTCGATCCAGCGCCCGCCTTTCAGGATGGCGTTTTTCCATTCCTTCTTGGGCGGCTTGCCCGTCATCTCGCAGAATTTCTGCAGGATCCAGAGCACCTGCCCGTTCGAGTCCCATTCCCCGTCCTGCGAATGGAAATAGCCGGTGAAAGTCTGGCGCTCGAAGAATTTATCCAAAAGATTTTCGACGCGCGCGGTGAGTCCCGCGCACAAAAGCGCGTAGGAAATCAGGGCCGCGTCGCGGAACCAGAAATGCTTGTACGTGAACGGTCCCGGATAAATTTCATCCGGCGAATGAAGCACGAGCGTGCGGAGCGCGGCTTCGTAGAGGAAGCGAAAACGCCCGTCCGGCACGCCGAGCTTGGAAGCGTCTTTCAGGCTGTCTTCCCAGAGCGCGGCTGTGGCGGCGCCGCGGTCTTCGAAATTGACGGCAATGTCTTTTTCTTCCAGCGGGACGTGGACGAGAACCGCGCGCTTCTGCCCGGGCTCCAGCGCGAAAAGCGCGGCGGCGGTCGCCATGCCTACGTGGCATTGCACGCTCTGCAGGCCGTCCTGCTCCGGGAGTTTCCGCGCGACATCGCCTTCTTTGTAATGTGAAAAGCGGTGGCGGTCGCAAGGCTGGTCGAAGTAAACGTTCTGTTTTTTATTCACGCGCCAGCCCGACGGCCCGCGAAGCAGTTCCGCGTCGTGGATGAAGCTCACGCCTTCGGGATTGTACGGCCGCAGCGAAACGGCCAGCCAGGCCGCGGAGCCCGAAGACGCCTCGGCCCGCAGGCGCAGCACCGGTTTCCCCTCCGCGGACAGCTCGACCCTTGAGCGCACGTCGAGCGCCAGGTCGCCGCGGAAGGCCGTCGTCTTCACCGTAAGGCCCGCGTCGAAAGAAAGATCCTGGATCACACCTTCTTCCCGCGAGGGGATAAGAAGCTCGTGCGAGCCGTCTACGATCCAGAAATCAAGGGACCAGCTGTCGTAGAACGGCGTCACCAGGCCGCGCGGGTCCACGAGCGGATACTCCGCGAAGCCCGGAAGCCCGAGCGCGGTCCAGTTGCGGTGCGTCAGGTTGATCTGCGTCGCGGAAAACGCGCGCGGGATGAACGCGGGATCGCGCGGATTGAACTGGCGATCGGCCCAAAACGGCCAGATCCAGTCCATGTTGTGCTGGATGGCCTGGGCGTTCATCAGCCCCCGCGCCTGGAGCACGAAGCCCAGCCGCAAAAGTTCGACCGGCACCGCCACCTCCGCAGGCTGCGCAAAGCGCTGCACGTGGGACAGCAAGGCGATCGGATCCACGAATCCTTTGGCCCTTGCCGCAACCCTCACGGCATAACGCCAGGGCAGCCATTCGAGCCACATGGGGTCTCCTTTTTCTTTATCGAGCCGGTGCTGCGAGAGCAGGCTCGCTTGCAATCAACCAGGGTCCTGCATTCTCGACCGTGGGGACAGGTCTAAAGACCTGTCCCCGTCCACGCAACATTATCCTCCATGCGGCATGGCGACCAGCGCCTCTTGGAAACGCTTCTGCGCCTCCTGCCAGTGAACGGCCTTGAAGAACGATTCCAGGTAGCCGTCCCTTTTGATCCCGTAATCTTTCATGTACGCATGCTCGAAAACGTCGAGGATCAGGATGGGCACGAGGCCGGAACCGTGCCCGGTGTCGTGCTCGTTGATCCAGAAATTCATCAGACGGTCGCCGTGCGTGTCGTAATAAAGCGCGGCCCACCCGATGCCGCGCATGGCGGCGGTCGCCTTGAAATCCTTTTGCCAGGAATCGAACGAGCCGAAATCCGCGGCTAGTTTTTGCACGAGCGGCAGGCTGGCGGGATCGCTCCCCGCGTCTCTCCTGAGATTCTCGAAATAGTATTCGTGCAGGCGCATGCCGTTGAATTCCCATCCGAAGCGCCGCCTCGTCTCCGCGAACTCGGGTGTTTTTTCCTTGCCGCCGTCCCGCAGCTGCTTGGCTTCGTCCAAAAGCGCGTTGGTGTTTTTGACGTAGCCCTGGTAAAGCGTGAAATGATTTCCCAGCAGCTCGTCGCTGAAGCCGGGCGTGCCGTAAAGCGTGTCGTAATTTTTAGCCTGATAAACCATGATTTCCTCCCGGGCCGCGGCCCTGATCATGCCCAACTCTTTTCTAACACGGGAGATCGCGCGGCGGCATCGGCTGGTGCTCGATTCTTTCTCAGGGAAAGACCTGAAAAAATTAAGGCAATAGCCTGACGGCAAACGAAATGACCCGGCCTTCCCTTTGTCAGGGCCGGCAGGGCCTTCCGGAGCTAATGTGTTTTGCCGTTTTCGACCCACTGAACCGCGTGCCGGATCAGCTCCATGTTGTTTTTCAGATGGAGTTTCGTCTTGATGTTCGCGCGATAGGTTTCCACGGTCTTGACGGACAGATGCAGCTGTTTGGCGATCTGCGAGCTGGCCACGCCTTCGCCGATGAATTGGAACACCTCGAGTTCCCGGTCGCTGAGCGTCTGGATCGACGGGACATCTTCGGGCACGCCCTCCGCTTTTTTGATCATCATGCGCTCGGTCATGGCCTCGCTGAGGTGCACCTTGCCGTCCATGACGCGGCGGATCGCGGCCAGGATGCCGCTGACGGCTTCCTCTTTCATCACGTAACCGCGCGCGCCGACTTGAAGGATCCTCTCGGCATAAAGTCCTTCGTCGAACATGGACAGCGCGATGATCTTGACGTCTTCGTGCCGTGCCTTCGCGGACTTGATCAGGTCCAGACCGCTGCTGTCCTTGAGCGAGATGTCCACGGTCACGAGGTCCGGCCTCAGGGATTCGATCAGCCGCAGCGCTTCTTCGGCGCTGCCGCATTGGCCGCATACTTCCAGGTCCGATTCACGCGCGACAAACTGCGCAAGGCTTTCCCGGTACAAAGGATGGTCATCGACAATGAGAATTCGGGTTTTCCGGCCAAGCATAAAGTTCCCTTCTGGTTAAGTTTTCTCCGGACCCGGGGCGTCACGGCAGCGGGACGGCTGCGGCCGACCCGCCGGAGCCGATGCGGCCCGGATCCAAGTTCCCGTTAGAAAATGAAGCGGAACGTGTTGGCGATGAGATCAAAAGGAAAGGCCAGCACTTCCCCGACCACATGGAAAACGCCTCCGAAGATGCCCCAATCGTCGTGAT